>JAICGZ010000127.1 GCA_025922875.1 Pyrinomonadaceae bacterium | reverse complement strand
CAAAGGAAAATTTGACTTTTCTTTGCGCCTTTGTTGTCTTTGCGCCTTTGCGCGAAACTGCTTTTAAGCAACTATCATCGTGCCGGTTCCTTTATCAGTGAACACTTCTGACAGTAGTGCATTGCGTTTCGTGCCGCTGATGATGTGTGCGCTGTGAACCCCGCGTTGCAACAACACGGTAATACTCTGCAACTTCGGAATCATCCCACCCGACGCTGCGCGGCTACTGATCAGTTCGCCAGCCTCAGTCGCTGTGAGCCGAGAAAGCTTGGTGGCCGGATCATTCGCGTTCAAATAAATACCGTCAACGTCGCTGAGCAGGATCAACTTCTCAGCCTGCAACTGTACCGCGATCTCAGCAGCGATCGTGTCGGCGTTGATGTTGAAAACCATGCCTTCATCGTCGGCGCCAAGCGACGAGATCACCGGCAAGTAGCCGTGATCCAACAACACCGTCAAAAGCCTGATATTGATCTGGACCACATCACCCACGTGACCGAAATCCACCTTGTCTCGCACGCCTGTTTCGCGGTTCAGGATCTCTTTCGGCGGGCGTCGTTCTGCGTGCACGATATTGCCGTCGACGCCTGACAGCCCGACAGCTTCGATGCTTCGTTGGCGCAACGCCGCCAGGATGTCTGTGTTGATCTTGCCGGCGAAGATCATCTTCGCCATTTCGAGTGTAGCGTCGTCGGTGACGCGCCTTCCTTCGATGATCGTCTGTTCCACGCCTAGCTTGTTGGCGAGCTCGCTCAACTGTTTGCCGCCACCGTGCACGACGCAAATGCGAATGCCAACCTGGTGCAGCAGTGCGAGTTCCTCCGCCAGCGAGGTCAGGTTTTCCTGGTTCTCGGTGACCTTGCCCGAGAGTTTGACGACAAACGTCTGCCCTTTGAAGCGCTGAATGTACGGCAGCGCTTCACGCAACAGATCGAGACGAAGTTGATTGTCGACTTCCATAACTATGCGCCGAGTAATTCAGCCATTATCGCCTTCTGTACGTGCAAACGGTTTTCCGCTTCGTCGATTACGACCGAGTTGGGCGAATCCATCACTTCATCCGTCACGATCACGTTCCGTCGCACCGGCAAACAATGCATGAAGATGGCGTCGTTGGTTCGCGCCATTTTCTCTTCATCGACGATCCACTTGCGCCGGTATTTCGCTCGGGTAATGGTTTCCTGCTCGGTGTTGCCGTAAAACTCTTTTCCGCCCCAACTCTTCGCATAAATAACTTCCGCGCCTGAGAACGCGGCCTCGATATCATGCGTGATTTCCAGACTTCCACCTTGTTTGTCAGCGAGTTGTCGTGAAGTGTTCAGCAGCTCTTGATCCAGTTCGTAGTCAGCCGGATGAGCAATTACTACATCGTGGCCCATCTGCGCTGCGGCGAGCGCGAAACTGTTCGGCACTGCCATCGGAAGCGGCTTCGGATGCCAGGCCCACGTAAGAACGACGCGCTTGCGGCCGGCGCCGAGCTTTTCGCGAATCGTCAACATGTCCGCCAGTGATTGGCAAGGATGATGCATCGCCGATTCAAGATTGATAATGGGCACCGAAGCATATCTCGCAAATTCCTTGAGCACCGGATCGGTACGCTCTTCCTCCCAGTTCTTCAGCGCCGCAAACGTTCTCACACCGATAGCCGCACAATAACGCTCGAGCACACGAACAAACTCGGCGACGTGTTCCGTCTTATCGGAATCCATCACCGCGCCTTCACGATGCTCGAGAGTCCAACTCGTTCCACCTGGTTCGAGCATGACGGCGTTTCCGCCGAGTTCGTAAATACCGACTTGCATCGACGCACGCGTGCGCAAGCTGGGATTGAAGAACACGAGCGCCACGGATTTTCCTGTGAGCGGCTTCGAGTGATCATTGCCGCGTTTGAATCGCAAAGCCGACTCGAGCAGCCGCTCGATCTCATCCCGCGACATTCCGATTGTATTCAGGAAATCCGTCTTCATCAGCGTTCATCCGTGGCAGAAATAAATATGTCAATATGCTCTTCGCGCAAACATAATGGAGGTAGCAGTCTCAGTACTTTGGGATTACTGGACGTTCCCGTAATGATCTTTCGATCCAGCAGCCTGCGATGAATGGGCTCCGCTTTATCTGCAAACTCAATCCCGAGCAGAAATCCGAGACCATGGACCGCCACAACCTGCTCGACCTCCGCCAGCCGTCTTCGCAAATATGCTTCAACACGCTTCACATTGGACAGCATACGATCATTTTCAATCGCTTCAAGCGTTGCGGTTACTGCGGCCATAGCGAGCATGCCGCCACCGAACGTTGTGCCGAGGTCATTCTCTTTGATGTGCGAAGCGATCGGGTCTGTGACAAGGCACGCCCCAACCGGGACACCGCTGCCCAGCGCTTTAGCGAGCGTCACGATATCGGGTACTACACCACCGCCCGCTTCGCTACCGGCAAAGAACCATTCGCCGGTGCGTCCGACACCGGTTTGCACTTCATCGTAAATCAACACGATGCCGCGCTCGTCGCACAGTGTGCGCAATGAGCGATGGAAATCCGCCTCGGCCATACGCACGCCGGCCATCGACTGAATCGGTTCGAGCATGATAGCCGCGACTGTTTCGTCCGCAAGCTCGCGCACTGACTCAATATTGCCAAACTCCGCTTCGAGGTGTCCCGGGACATTTGGTTTGCCGATCTCGCGATACTTTCCGAGGAAGGTGGCGCTGATAGCGTCGGCAGTGCGTCCATGAAAGCCACCAGTGAAAGTGATGATCTTTTCGCGGCGCGTGGCCATTCGCGCCATGCGCATTGCATTCTCGTTGGCTTCAGTGCCGGAGTTGCAGAAGAAGGTTTTGGTAAGCGCGCCGGGAGCGATTGAAACAAGCTTCTCCGCGGCACGCGCACGTGCGCCCGAGTAGACGAGATTTGAATAGAACAGCAGTTCGCCGGCCTGTTCGCGAATGGCTTCCACGACGTGAGGATGACAATGACCAGTGCCGGCGACCGCATGCCCGCCGTAAAGGTCGAGATACTTGTCGCCGTTGCTCGCGTACAGCCAAACGCCCTCGCCGCGTTCGGCCGCGATGGGCATTTTCTTGTACGTGGCCAGTTGAAACTGATCTTCGTTCGTCATCATGGAAAAAATTAACCACGGATGACACGGATAAAATCCGGATTTATCTGTGTCATCCGTGGTTGGATTTATGGATTGGTGCCTACGAGTTTCAGACCTGTTGTCTCATCCAGCCCGAATATCAAATTCATGTTCTGCACCGCTTGCCCGGCAGCGCCTTTAACCAGGTTGTCGAGCGCCGAGAAGACCACGATCTGCCGGCCGCGTGCAGCGAAACCGATGTCGCAAAAATTCGTCGTCTTCACCCAGTTGATGTCGGGCGAACCATTCACCAGCCGCACGAAAAATGACTCGCGATAGTAATCCGCGAAGAGCTTGCGCACCTCGTCTTCCGTCATCTCCTCTTTCGCTTCGGCGTAGATCGATGCAAAGATGCCGCGCGCGACCGGCAGCGAATGAGTCATGAAAACAAGCTCGCTGGTCCAATCGCCGACATGTTCGAGTTCCTGCTCGATCTCGGGAACGTGCTGATGCGTGAAGGGCTTGTAGGCATAGAACGAATTCATCCGCTGTGGATGATGTGTGTTCGCGGCTGCTTTTGCGCCTGAGCCTGACGATCCGGTCTTCGCGTCGACAACAACACGCCCGCTGAGCAGATGGTTTGCGACGAGTGGCGCCATTCCCAGCAGTGTCGCCGTGGCAAAACAACCGGGATTGGCAATCAGGCGTGCTTGCTTGATCGCTTCGCGATTTGTTTCCGTCAGGCCGTAAACAAACTCGGCTTGCGAACTCATCGCGGTGTGCGGCTGTTTGTAGTGTTTCTCGAATACAGCCTGATCGCGAAGGCGAAAGTCGCCGGAGAGATCGATCGCTTTGACGTTCGCGGGCAAGCCTGGAACTACGTCCATGGCTTGCCCATGCGGGAGCGCGAGGAAGACACAGTCAATCGCATCGAGCGTTTCCGGTGCTTTGACGAAATTGAGGTGGGTGAGACCGTTTAAGTTTCGATGAACCTCACCGATCGGTTTGCCCGCTTGCTCGTTTGCCGTGACAAAGACGAGTTCGACATTTGGGTGAAAGAGCAGAATGCGCAGCAACTCCGAGCCGCCGTACCCGGAGCCGCCGAAGATGCCGATGCGAAGTTTGTGTTGTTTCTCCATTTATTTCGCCACGACTTTTCCCGCAAAGGCGCAAAGGAGCAAAGTAAGAGGTTGCGGCCTTTGCGCCTTTGCGCGAAACCTCCTACACGCCAACTTTAACCTCTGTTGCCACTACTTTCTCCATTACCAAATCGAAGAGCGCCGCGCCTTCACGCCGTGCGTTGGCCGCGGGCACGCCGAACTGCGACCAGATGTAATCTTCACCCATCTTCGAGTCAGTCACAGAACCTGAGATCACGTCGACGTCCACACCTCGGCGTCGCAGCAATTCGATCCCGCCCCACGCGCCGACGTAGTCTGACGCGCAGAACACCACCGCCGCCGTCGCTTCAAGCAGTTCGAAATCAGAAAAAATCGTATCGACCGAATAGCCGCCTAATATCCCATCACCCAACTCGACAACAATCAAATCGGGATTAACCTCATTCAATCGCGCAATGATCGCCTTCGCTGAAGGCGCGAGATCCGCAACGTCAACTGTGGACGGCAAACCGCAATCGAGAAAACTCGCCGTCGCCACCGCACCATGGTCAGACATGTTCAACGTATCGCGCAGGCAAGCGACCCCCGAAAGCTTCGCGGCCGCAACGCGTAACCCTGAGCGCGTCGCTTGCTTGATCAACTCGGCAGCAGCGTACGTCTTGCCGCTATTCATACACGTGCCGGCGATCATCACGATTGGCGCCGTCTCACCAAGACTTGTTCGCAGTGGCAATGCGGCGTCCGCAATATTCACCACCTTGCCGGTTTCGTCGCAGACAAGTCCAATCACTTCCAACTTGATCGCATCACCAAGGCTCGAATGGTGTCCGGTGCAATAACCAATCACTCCGCCCATGTTGAGCAGGTGAAGCTGATCGCCGCTCGCAAGAGTAGTGGGAACGTCGCCGACAAAACCTTTCAGCGCACGGCGGCGCCCGAGCACACCAATCAACAGATCACCGGGATTGATCTTCGCCAGTCTGCCGGTCGGTAGTTCGAGCATGTTGTACGTAGCGCTATCGGTGAGTGCGCGAACGACGACCACGTCGCCCGCCTTTGTCGAGTCGCACGCAGAGATCAGCGCAACCGTTTTCGCGAGCGCGAGCGGTGACGTTGCCGATCCGATCTTGTCGACGTCAATGACATTGATTGCCTGGGTAGTCATCGTCCACCTCCTAACCGCAGCCGTAGTGCATTCAACTTGATGAAACCTTCCGCGTCACGTTGGTTGTAAACCGTGTCCGCTTCGAATGTCGCGACCTTCTCGTCGTAGAGCGAATTCGGCGAACGACGCCCGATCACGATCGCGTTTCCGCGAAAGAGCTTTAGACGAACATCGCCCGTCACAGTTGCCTGAGTCTCGTCGATCATTTTTCTCATCAACTTGAATTCAGGCGCGAACCAGAAACCGTAGTAGACACTCTCCGCAAACTTCACACCCAGCGAGTCGCGCAAATGCATCACTTCACGATCCAGCGTGATTGATTCCAACGCGCGATGCGCTGCTTGCAAGATCGTGACGCCAGGCGTTTCGTACACGCCGCGTGACTTCATTCCCACAAAACGATTCTCAACGAGGTCAACACGGCCGATGCCGTGTTCGCCACCCAATTTGTTCAACGTGTCGAGCAGTGCGACCGGATCGAGTTTTCGTCCATCGATCGCGACGGGCTCTCCCTTCACAAAAGAGATCTCGACAACCTGCGCTTCCGCGCGCGCACTCTCCGGCGAGCGCGTTAGTTGAAAAATACTCTCCGGCGGTTCGGCCCACGGGTCTTCGAGAATTCCGCCTTCGTACGAAATGTGCATCAGGTTAGCGTCGGTCGAATATGGCTTCTCCGCAGTCGCTGTCACTGGAATCTGGTGGTCCTTTGCGTACGCGATCAGATCCAGGCGTCCTTTGAAGTCCCACTCGCGCCACGGCGCGATGACCTTGATGTCGGGCTGCAGCGCGTAATAAGTCAATTCAAAACGAACCTGATCGTTGCCCTTGCCGGTTGCGCCATGTGCAACAGCGTCAGCGCCCTCTTTTTGCGCGATCTCGATCTGGCGTTTTGCAATCACCGGGCGCGCCAGCGAAGTACCCATGAGATAGACGCCTTCGTAAACTGCATTGGCTTTGACCGCCGTCCAGACATAATCACGCACAAACTCTTCGCGCAGATCTTCGACGTAGAGCTTCGACGCACCGGTCGCGATCGCCTTCTCTTCAAGACCCGACAACTCTTCACCTTGGCCCACGTCAGCGCAATAACAAACAACTTCACACCCGTAGTGTTCCTTCAGCCAGCGGAGCATGACTGAGGTGTCGAGACCACCGGAGTAAGCGAGCACCATCTTGCGAATGTTTTTATCCCCGTTCATCTGTCTCCTGTGATTCTCTGGTTCCGAGTAACTCCCAAATCTCTTTGACCGCCGCGCGTTGTGCTTTCGCGCCGCGCACGGCGATGAAGATCGTGTCTTCGCCGGCGATCGTCCCGACGACATCCGGGATAGCAGCGGCGTCGATCTCGACCGCGACCGCCGATGCAAGTCCGGGAAAGGTGCGAGCAATTACCAAAGCGTCGCCCGCATGGTCTAAACTCAGCAGGCCGCGCGCGGCGGTGCCGTTTGTGCGCGGCAAGGTGTAATGCCCGTGATGCTTGACGACGCCGAGTTCTTCGAGATCACGAGACACGCTCGACTGCGTCGCCGGCACGCCCGCGCGTTCGAGCAGGGCACGCAAGTCTTCCTGCGTACCGACGGGCCTGGCCCGAATCAAACTTAAAATCTTTTGCTGCCGCTCTCTCTTATTCATAGAACTTATGCGAATCATTTGCATAAACGCTGCATAGATGCATAAACTACCACGCTGGTTGGATTAGAGTCAATGAAATATTTCGCGCAAAGGCGCAAAGCGCTGCCGCGTTTCTAAAGGTTTCCTTTGCACCCTTTGCGCCTTTGCGCGAGAGTAATTCCAAGGAGCACGCGTTTATGGCTGAGTCAAAAAATCTTTGGGGCGGGCGATTCAAAGGGAAGTCGGACGCTGAATTCGCTGACTTCAACAACTCCTTTCGCGTCGACCGCAGGTTGTTCGAAGCCGACGTCGCGGCGAGCATCGCGTATTGTCAGGCGTTGGAAAGCGCCGGGGTTTTGAGCGCCGAAGAGGGAAGCCAGATTCGCAGTGCACTAAACACAATTCTTGAAAACGGTCGCACCAATGAAGATTATTTCGACAACGATTCATCAGAAGACGTGCACTCGTTTGTCGAAGCGCGGCTGATAGAGATGACTGGTGACCTGGGACGCCGTTTGCACACCGGCCGCAGCCGTAACGATCAGGTGGCCACTGACTTTCGACTGTGGCTGCGATCTGCGATCGACGCTTTCAACACAACTCTTCGCGAGGCACAGACTTCGTTACTCGACTTTGCCGAAGCTCAACGCGACGTTGTCATTCCCGGTTACACGCACCTGCAACGAGCGCAGCCCGTGTTGCTGGCCCACTGGTGTTTGGCCTACTTCGAAATGCTTGCGCGTGATCGCGAACGCCTCGCGGAAGTCCGGCGCCGCGTGAACATCATGCCACTCGGTTCAGCGGCGCTCGCAGGCACTTCGTATCCAATAGATCGCGAGGCGCTCGCGACGTCGCTAGGTTTTGAAGGAGTCTCGCGCAACAGTCTCGACGCAGTCAGCGATCGTGATTTCTGTGTCGAGTTTCTGAGCGCCTGTTCGCTCGTCATGATCCATCTGTCGCGACTGGCCGAAGACATCATTGTCTACACGACCAACGAGTTTGGGTTCTTCGAATTGGGCGATGCGATCGCGACTGGATCGAGCTTGATGCCGCAGAAGAAGAACCCTGATTCGATGGAGCTGGTGCGCGGAAAAGCAGGCCGCGTCTTTGGCGACTTGCTGGCGTTACTCGCCACGTTGAAAGGACTCCCACTCGCCTACAACAAAGACATGCAGGAAGACAAAGAGGCTGTGTTTGATGCTTACGATACGGTGAGTTCGTCGTTGAAAGTCGCCGCCACAGTGATGAGAAATATCACCGTCAATAAAGATCGAACGCTCGTCGCCTCCTCAGGCGGGTACATGAACGCGACTGAACTGGCGGATTATCTCGTGCGAAAGGGTGTGCCGTTCAGAGATGCGCACGAGATCGTTGGTAAGGTGGTGATGCGAGCGATTGAACTCGGCAAAGAACTCGAGCAGTTGAATATCAATGAGCTGCGCGAATACTCGTCGTTGATTGAGGATGATGTGTATGACGCGTTGTCACTCGAGCGGACGTTGGGTTCGAAGTCGCAGATCGGCGGAACCGCGCGCGAAGTTGTGAAGGCTGCGTTACTAAAAGCGCGTAAAAGCAGTTTGTAGGAGCGGCCTCCGTGGCCGCCCCTTGCTCGTTACAGGGGTGGCCACGAAGGGCCACCCCTACAAAGTTCGCCGTTTCTTTGTGGGGCTTGGAGAGGGACTTGGCGAGGGTGTCGCGATTTGCGGATGGATCGTCTCCTGGTAAATGAACTTTGCGTCCTGCAACTTCAACACGACTGCCGGTTTCACTGCATTGCGGTCGGCGTTTATGGTGATCAATCCCGTTACACCAGGGAAGTTTTTCGTTTGCGCCAGCGCGTCACGCACTTTGTCGCCGTTGGTTGTTCCCGCTCGCGTAATCGCATCAACCAGCAGTCGCGTCGCATCGTACGCCAGCGCCGCATGAGCGTCAGGCAGCAAGTTGCCATAACGTTGCTTGTAGCTTTCGACAAACATTTGAATTGCCGGCGAGGGATCGTCAACTGAGTAATGCGTTGTAATGTACGATCCATTCAACGCGTCGCCGCCCAACTGCCAGAGCTCCGGTGCGTCCCAACCATCACCACCGAGCAACGGTTGCGTCAACCCGATCATGCGTGCCTGTTTCGCAATCGCCGTAACGTCGCTGTAATAGCCGGGAATGTAGATCACGTCCGGTTCAGCCGCTCGAATCGAACTCAACTGGCCTTTAAAATCCTCGTCGCCCTGCGTGTACGACTGTTTACTGACGATACGCCCACCGAATTTTGCGAAGCTGAGTTCGAAATAATCTGTCAGGCCGCGGCCGTAAGGTGAATTGAAGTCGAAAATGATCGCGGCCTTCTGAGCCTTGAGCGTGTTCGCCGCAAACCTGGCCATGACCTCGCCCTGAAACGAATCGACGAAGCAGGCGCGAAATATGTAATCCCCGGCTTGTGTCACCGCCGGGTCTGTCGAGGACGGCGAGATGAACGGAATGTGAGACGACTGTGCCTTTGGAGCCGCGGCGAGGCTGTTTCCAGACGTGCCGCCCGCGATGATCGCGATCACGTTGTCTTGATCGATGAGTTTGGCGGTTAGTCGCGCTGCTTCTTCCGGACTGCCGCGATCGTCTTCGATGACCACGTCGATGCGGCGCCCTCTGATTCCACCTGCCTGATTGACTTCGTCAGCGACCATGAGCACGCCGTTAATCGCCGACTTGCCGAAGTTGTAGTTAGGTCCAGTCAGATCGCCGAAGTAACCGATCTTGATCGTACTGCGGTCTACAGGATCTTTTTCCTCTGCTTGTCGTGTACAGGAAAACGCGAGCGCCATCAGGACGATGGCGAGGGGCAACAATACTTTTGCTTTACTCACCGAGATAGGCTTCTTTAATTCGGGGATCATTGGCCAGGTCCTTCGATGGACCTTCCATAACTATTCTTCCGGTTTCCAGCACATACGCGCGATCGGAGTGGCCCAGGGCGGCGTGTGCGTTCTGTTCGACCAGAAGGATGGTTGTACCCTTACTTTTAATCTCATCGATAGCTTCGAAGATAGTATGGACCACGAGCGGCGCCAGACCCAGCGACGGCTCGTCGAGCAGGAGCAATCGCGGATTGGACATCAACGCGCGCCCCATCGCGAGCATCTGTTGCTCGCCGCCGGACAGGGTTCCGGCTTTTTGTGATTCGCGTTCCTTCAAACGCGGGAACATCTTGAATGCGCGCTCCATATCGGCGGCGATCTCGGTTTTGTTCTTCTTGAGATACGCGCCCATCTGGAGATTCTCTCGAACGGAGAGATTAGCAAACACGCCACGACCCTCGGGTGACATCGAGATTCCGCGCGCGACGAGCTTGTGCGTCGGTTTGGCGCTGATGTCTTCACCTTCGAAAATGACTTTACCTTGTCGCGGTTGGAGTAGTCCGGTAATGGTTCGAAGAGTGGTGGTTTTACCTGCTCCATTCGCACCGATAAGTGTTACCACTTCGCCCTGTTCAACGTGCATCGACACGCCTGTTAAGGCTTCGATGGCGCCGTAGTTTACTGAGACGTTTTCGAGTGTGAGCATCGTAGTTATAGGTCCTATAGGACCAATAGGACCTATTCTTATCTAATCGCCGAGATACGCTTCAATCACCTTCGGGTCGTTTTTGATCTCTTCCGGGACGCCGAGCGCGATCGATTTTCCGTAGTCGACAACCTGGATTCTCTCGCAGACACCCATCACAACTTTCATGTTGTGCTCGACGAGCAGTATCGTTAGTCCAAAGCGATCGCGGATCTGTTTAATCAGCTGCATCAAGTCTTCCTGCTCGGCAGGGTTCATGCCGGCAGCAGGTTCATCGAGCAGTAGCAACTGCGGCCTCGTTGCCAGTGCGCGGACGATCTCCAGTCGTCGCTGCGAACCGTATGGCAAACTCGTTCCGCCCTCATTCCAAAATTTTGCAAGATCAAAAATCTCGAGCAGCTCCATCGCAAACTCTCGATGCTCGCGCTCGTCTCTCTCAAAGCGAGGCAGTCGCAGGACGGCGTCGAGGAGGTTCTGCTTAGCATGTCGATGACAAGCGGTCATCACATTTTCAAGCACTGACATGCTGGGAAACAGCCTGATGTTCTGAAAGGTTCGCGATATGCCGCGCCGTGAAATCTCGTACGGCTTAAGTCCGTCGATTCTTTCACCCTGGAAGTAAAGTTCGCCTGAAGTCGGCTCGTAGACACCAGTGAGGAGATTAAAAATCGTCGTTTTACCGGCGCCGTTGGGACCAATGAGTCCGTAGATTTCCCCCTGCCGCACGTTCATGTCGAGTTCGTTAACAGCGACCAGGCCGCCGAAACGAATCGTGCATTTAGAAGTGCGCAACGGATAGTCGCCGTTTACTGTTTTCTGTTCCACCATGCTCTTTACCTGTGTTCAATTTCCTTTGGCTGGTCCAGGTTGGGAGATGTGCTTTGCTGCGCGATAGGCACGCCTTTTTCACCGATTGGTTTGTCACCCTCCGGACGGCGCTGAGCTCGCTTCAGCCAGGAAATCCCAAACTCTTTCGCGCCCATAACACCCTGCGGCCGCGTCAACATGATCAAGATCAGTAGCGCTGAATAGATAACCAGCCGGTAGCCGTAGAGATCCCCGGGAAGTTTGCGCAGCAGTTCGGGCAGAATTGTGATCACGATCGCGCCCAGCACCGCCCCCGTGATCGATCCCATCCCGCCCAGCACGATCATGATGATGATTTCAATCGATCGGATGAACTGAAAATCGTTGGTATGCAGAAACTGTCTAAAGTGACCAAACAGCGCGCCGGCTATACCTGCGAATGACGAGCTAATGACAAACGCGATCACTTTGTAGCGTGTCGTGTTTACTCCCATTGCTTCTGACGCGAGTTCGTCTTCGCGGATGGAGATCAGGGCGCGACCCACGTCTGAATTCACGATGTTGTAAACGACGACGATCGTGATGATTGCAAACCCGCCAATCCAGATAAAGTTCGCATACGCCGGAATGATGAGGCGGCCGTCCCATGGTGGAACTCGGCCCCGGAAACCTGTAGCGCCGCCAACTCGATCGATGTTGAGGATTACAATGCGGATGATCTCCGCGAAACCGAGTGTGACGATCGCAAGGTAGTCGCCACGCAGGCGAAGACTTGGAATTCCAACCACCAGGCCGGCTAATGCGGCGACCAGTGCACCAACAATAATGACTCCCAGAAAGACCAGCGACTGCGCGAGCGTAGCTCCCAACAGTGACGTCAACCATTGCTCGGCAGAGTCGGAATAGTAAACGGTCATGAAGACGGACGCGTACGCGCCCACCGCCATGAACCCGGCGTGTCCGATTGAGAACTGGCCGGTAAATCCGGTGATCAAGTTTAACGAGACTGCAAGAATGATACTGATGCCGGTGAGGTTGAGGATCTCGGCGTAGTAATAAGGAAGCCCGAATCCAAAAAGACCTTCTCTGCCCATCCATGCGTTCACCGCTACGAGCAGGAAAACGACGATAACTAAACCTAGAATGCGTTTGATGAAGGTTGGCATCCGGTGGAAACTCTCTCTGTGCAATTCCCTGTGTTCTCTATGTCTCTGTGGTGGTTATCTTACGTCAGCAACCACAGAGACGCAGAGAGCACAGGGATTGCACAGAGAAATCCAAGCTTTCAGACTTTCTCCTGAACCGTGGAACCGAGTAAACCTGACGGACGAATCAAAAGCACGAGAATCAAGATCGCAAACGCTACCGCATCACGGTAAGTGGAAGCGATGCCGATGTGATGTCCGTATCCGACTACGAACGTTTCAGCCGCGCCGATAAGCAAGCCTCCCAGAACCGCACCCGGTATATTTCCGATACCGCCAAGCACTGCCGCCACAAAGGCTTTTAGCCCGGTCAGAATACCCATCAATGGATCGATGTTGGGATTGTATTGAGCAGTCAGAACGCCGCCCGCGGCTGCCAGGGCCGAGCCAATTCCAAACGTCAAGCTAATGATCGCATCCGTATTGATGCCCATTAGTTTGGCGGAGTTTAGATTGAACGAAACGGCGCGCATCGCGGTGCCCACTTTCGTTTTGTAAACGATCCACTGCAAGAGCACCATTAATGCTACCGAAACAAGGAAGATTACGATCTGCGCCTTGGAGATCGCCGCATTCCCAAACAGTCTGTAAGGGAGTTGACTTTGTGAACCGAGGAAATCGGGAAAAGCCCGCGGCGCGGCGCCAATCTGCGCGACGAACAGGTTTTCGATTAAAAGCGAAACGCCGATCGCCATGATCAGCGTTGTCATGCGCGAATATTTTCGCACCGGTCTGTAAGCGAACCGCTCGATGATCACCCCAACCACTGCGGCAATGAGCATTGACCCCACCAGAACTATTCCCAGCGAGAGGAATGATGGTGCAGCAGCCAGGCCCAAACTCAAAGCAAGAAAATAGCCGGCAAACGCGCCGACCATGTAGACGTCGCCGTGAGCGAAATTGATCAACCTGAGAATGCCGTACACCATCGTGTAGCCCAGGGCAATCAGGGCATAGATCGCGCCGATATTGAGTCCATTAATCAGTTGCTGAACAAAAGTGTCCATAGAAATGGGCTCGCCTAATTGTTTGTTGCAACTGGTTCCGAACTGCCTTCCGGTGAGATCGTGGTCTCGTAGACGAATTTCGAGTTTTGAAGTTTTAGAACGACGGCAGGTTTAACTGCATTTCGATCCTTATCTATGGTGATTTGACCGGTGACGCCGGGGAAGTTTTTAGTTTGCGCAATCGCATCACGCAGCTTCACGTTTTCAGTGGTTCCAGCTCGCTTGATGGCATCGGCGAGTACTTTCATCGAATCGTAGCCGAGCGCTGCCAGTGCGTCAGGCAGGATATTGTAACGAGCTTTGTAGTCTGCGACGAACTTTTGAATTGCAGGTGATGGATCATCGACCGAATAGTGATTTGAAATGTAGTTGCCATTCAGAGAAGCGCCGCCGAGGTCCCACAGTTGTGGTGCGTCCCAGCCATCGCCGCCGAGCAAAGGCGCTTTGATTCCGAGTTGTTTTGTTTGATTGGAAATTACGCCGATTTCGCCGTAGTAACCGGGCACATAAATCACATCCGGGTTCGCGGCGCGGATGGCGGTCAACTGGCCACTGAAATCGCGATCGCCTTGAGTGTAGGATTGTTCGGAGACAATCTGGCCGCCCTGGCTTTCAAAACTTCGTTTGAAAAACTGATAGAGGCCACGGCTGTAGTCTGAGTTGAAGTCGTAAAGAATTGCAGCCCGCTTTGCTTTCAAGTTGTTCGCGGAAAACTTGGCCATTACCTCGCCCTGGAATGGATCGATGAAACACACGCGGAAGATGTAATCGCCGACCTGTGTCACTGCCGGATTCGTTGACGACGGCGAAATCATCGGCACCTTTGCTTCCTGCGCTTTAGGCGCAGCGGCCAGGCTGTTTGACGATGCTACTTCACCGAGCAGCGCGGCGACTCTGTCCTGGTTGATGAGCTTTGTCACCACCGTCGCGGCCTTGTTCGGTTCGCCCTGATCGTCTTCCGTGATGATCTGGATCTGCCGCCCATCAATTCCGCCTGCCTTATTGATTTCATCGGCAGCCATTTCAACGCCGTTTTTAGTCGATTGACCAAAACTCGAGGTGCGGCCCGAAAGATCGCCATAGTATCCAACCAGGATGGGTCCGCTACCTCCTCCGTTTGTGACGCCTCCGCGACGTTCACAGGCGAAGCTAACGAATAGAGTGGTAATCAACAAAAGCGCTAATAGAGTGCGTTTCATTTGGACCTCACAAAAACGGCGATTAGATTTGACGAGCGGATCTGGCAATCAGCGAATTATAGCCATTTCGAACCACCTGTCGAGTGTGGAGACTAACAGATCATCCACAGATTACACAGATTACGCAAATCGATACGTGTGAATCCGTGTAATCTGTGGATGAATGACTGTAAGATGGGCGCCGTGAATAGCCCCAAATCCCACCTGCCCCCCGATCTGGGCGACATGAGCCCGGAGGACTTCCGCCGTCTCGGTCACGATTTGATCGACTGGATCGCTGATTACTTTGCACACATCGAGGAGCGTCCGGTACTACCGTCCATTAAGCCTGGTGACTTAAAGGCACAATTGCCCTCCATGCCGCCAATCCAAGGCGAGCCAATGGAAACGATCATTGACGATCTCGATCGACTGATCGTGCCGGCGTTGACTCACTGGAGTCACCCATCGTTCTTCGCTTACTTCGCCACTTCAACATCCGCTCCCGGCATCTTTGGTGAATTGTTGACCGCCGCGTTCGACAATAAGGCGATGCTCTGGCGTACTTCGCCTGCATCAACTGAGCTTGAAGAGGTTGTGCTCCATTGGTTGCGACAAATGATGGGGCTCGATCCGGGCATGCAGGGAATCATCTACGACACCGCGTCGGTCTCGAGCCTGCATGCGATAGCGGCCGCGCGCGAGGGTGTTGAAAAGCGCATTCGCGAAGAGGGGATGAGCGGGCGTACCGATCTTCCGTTGCTGCGCGTTTACGTTTCAGAACATTCGCATTCGTCGATCGAAAAAGCGGTCATCACACTCGGACTCGGGCAACGTGGCCTGCGCAAGATCCCAACCGACTCGGCGTTTCGCATGGACACGCGTGCGTTAGCGTCAGCAATCGAAGAAGACAAGGCTAACGGCTATCTACCGTTCTGCATCGTTGCGACTGTGGGAACGACTTCGACGTCGAGCATGGACCCGGTGCCCGAGATCATTCCGATCGGTGAGGAACATGCGATGTGGTTGCACGTTGACGCTGCTTATGCAGGTTCAGCCGCAATCGTGCCTGAGTTCAGACACATCCTCGCAGGTTGCGAGCGCGCTGACTCGCTGGTTATGAATCCGCACAAGTGGCTGTTCACTCCGTTCGATCTTTCGGTGCTCTATTGCCGGCACATGGATCTGCTGAAGCGCGCGTTTTCTTTAGTGCCGGAATATCTACGCACTCCGGAACAGGAAAAGGTTCGTAGTGGATCAGATTACGGCATTCAACTCGGGCGACGCTTCCGCGCGCTGAAGTTGTGGATGGTGATGCGTTACTTCGGCCACGAAGGGTTGGCCGCGCGGATACGCGAGCACTGTCGTCTGGCGCGACTGTTTGCCTCGTGGATCGATGAATCGCCTGATTGGGAAGTGATGGCTCCGGTGCCGCTTGCGCTCGTGTGTTTTCGTGCGTGTCCAAAAGGCGAAAGTGATCTCGACGCGCTCAACGAAGCGATCATGCATGGCGTCAACGCGAGTGGCCGCGCGTTGCTTTCACACACACGCCTGAACGACAAGCTTACCCTGCGGCTCTCGATCGGAAACATTCGCACTACGGAAAAGCATGTGCGACAAGTTTGGGATCTGCTGAACGAACAAATGCAGTTACTGCGTTGAATCTTTGGAGGACGTATGACTCGAATTTCCACTCTCGCGGCGATCTTCTTTGCTGCCTGCCTGCTTGTGACCGCACAAACGTCAAAGAACTTCAGCAAGGACAACCTTTCATTTGATTATCCCGAAGGTTGGACGGTGCAGGACGACAGCAACAACGATGCACAGCAATTCACGGTGGCAAAGCCGAATACCGACGCGCAAATCAGGATCTTTGTGCACAAGGGCCGCATCTCGGAAGAGAAGCTGCCAGACGCGAAGAAGGCTTTCATCGATCCTTACATTGCCGCGACAGCGAAACAGTTCGTAGCGATGGGAGCGAAGCCGCAAGAATCGCCTGACGTTTCCGAGATCGGAGGGGTCAAGGCGGACGGCGTGAGCATCAGCGCTTCTTTGGGAGGCGATCCCGGAGCGGCAAAAATTTACTGGGCGTTGGTGGGCCAGCGTGTGGCGGTATTGACCTTCTTCGGACCAGACAGGGAAACCAAACAACTCGCACCCGCATGGGACATGATTCGCACGAGCCTCAAGGTCCACGATCCAAAAGCCACACCCGCTGCTTCTCCAAAAGCGTCGCCATGACCTAAGATCAGCCGTTCTTTACCTCACAGGAGTTCCTCACATGACTGAAAATCAGATCGCGGCGGTTATCGTAGATGCCGCCTTTAAAATCCATAAGACTCTCGGACCAGGACTATTGGAGTCCGTTTATGAGGCGGCGCTTAGGTACGAGTTGCAAAAACGCGGATTGAAGGTAATTCAACAACTTGGGATCCCTGTCCAGTATGAGGGCCTGAACCTTGGTCTTGGCTTCCGCGTCGATCTCCTGGTGAGCGACAAAGTCGTTATTGAGATCAAATCAATTGAAGCGCTCGCTCCGGTTCATAGAAAGCAAGTGGAAACGTATCTGCGGCTGATGGATCTGCGTCTTGGATTACTTATCAACTTCAACGTGGAGTTAATCAAGAATGGAATACGAAGAGTGGTCAATCGATTGGCTGAATGACTTTATGAGTTTTTTTCCCGCAAAGGCGCAAAGGAGCAAAGGAAAACCAAAGCTTCTCTTTGCTCCTTTGCGCCTTTGCGGGAAATATTTCTTGCTGTTTGCGCTACTCGCAGTCCCATGCGTGGGGCAGGTGCGGCAGCCGATGAGGGCGGCGGATATTTTGCGCGTGGCTAATGTTACTGATGCGCAGATCTCGCCGAATGGACAGTGGGTGGTCTATACCGTCTCCAGTGTTGAGGATGATAGATCGGTTAGTAGCCTCTGGCT
>JAICGZ010000126.1 GCA_025922875.1 Pyrinomonadaceae bacterium | reverse complement strand
GGGCGTTGTCAAACGAGGAGAAATGATCGTGGTGATGGCTGGCCGTTTATCCGGCCTCGGCCTTTCGAGTTCAGTAACAATCTTTACGGTAGGCGGAAACCTCGGACCAACAGGTCCAATAACAGAGTGAGTGTCCAAAGGGACAGCTGCCACAGATAACACAGATTTACACCGATTAATACAGTAATAAATCCGTGTAAATCTGTATTAAAAATCCGTGTAATCCGTGGCTAAATTAGTCAGCGCCGCTTTCTGATCCTGGGCCACCTGCGCCGGTGTCTTCTGCGGGTCGCGCCAGTTGTCGAGAATACCCACCTGGTGCACGCACTGTAGCGTGCAGGTCGGCGCACACCATTTCTCGGTCGTGTACTCCCGAGCGAAATCTTCCATCGTGTACTGCTCCAGCGGTATCCCCGGATAACCTCGTTGCTGCGAACACCAGTGCACTAGACCATCTTCACAGATGTAGAGATAGCGAGCGCCCGCACGACAGCGCCAGTTGTAAGGCTTGCCTTCGGCGATACTGTCTTGAAACCAATTCAACCGGGCATGGTCCTTGTTCCCGAGTTTCTTAACCTGCTGGAAAATATCTTTTTCTTTTGTCGACAAAGGCTTCAAGGTTCCATCGATATCGTGAATCACACCGACGGTTGTTGAGAAACCAAGCTCCACTGCGCGCCGAGCAACAGTCAACGCATCGTCAGGATTCTTGATGCCGCCGCCGATGACTGAATTGATGTTGACGTGGAAGTCAGCGTATTCCGATAAGTAGCGAAGCTTCTTATCCAGCACGCGAAGACTCTTGCGCGACACTTCGTCAGGCTCGACGTTGTCTATACTTATTTGCAGGTACTCGAGCCCGGCCTTGTTGAGCCGTTTGATACGGTCGGGGGTGAAGTAGTAACCATTGGAAATCAACCCGGCGATCATTCCACGCACGCGAATATGGTGGATGATCTGATCCAGCTCGGGATGCATCATTGGCTCGCCACCCGAGATCGTGACGATGGAAGTTCCCAGATCAGCCAGCTTGTTCAAACGATTCTTGACGATCTCGAGATCGATCGGCTTCGAAGTGTGATCGTATTCGTTGCAATAACCACAGGCGAGATTGCAGCGGCGCATCGGAATGAGATGAGCCAGCACGGGATGACGCGTGGAGAGTAATGCGCGGCTGATGAAAGTAGCCTCGCGCATCTTCAGTTTTAGGAACTTCGTCTTCCTCATTTATAGACGCGAAGAATATGCGAGGACGACGGTCCAACGCAACTGGGCCACAAAAAAGCAAAAAGCACAAATGAATCAACATCTGTGCTTTTTGTGCCTTATCGTGGCAGATCCACTAATGCTTTTAGCTCTTTACGATCTTGACGCTCGAATCGAGCTTGATATCAAACTCGCTCGGATCGATCTTCTGGTTCTTTTCCAGATGGGTTAAACGCATCGTGGTCGAGTCGTCGTTCTTCTCCACGATCTTGGTCTGCACCGGCATGCCGTTTCCGTCGATCCAGACTTCAGCATACTTGTAACCGGCATTTCCCTTCGGAACCAGCGTCAGGTGAATTGTTCCAACACCACCCCACAAAGTCTCCTCACGCACGTCCTTCACAGGCTGAAAACGGGCTTCAAGCTGCTGGCGTGACATGTTCATCATTTCCATCAGGCCGCCGGCCTTATTCTCCTTACCCATTCTGCGAGAGTCGCCAGTGTAAGCAACTTTCAAGGCCGGACGGAAAATGATGTATTTGTTGTTGTTCACAGTCAGAACTTCGCGTCGCGGGCTGCTCCAGTCAATTCTCACTGAAGCTTGTCTACCTGCACCGGGCATGTAGAGCACCACACCACTGTATTTATCTTCAACGCCGAGCTGTGAATTGTATTTGACGACGCTGATGCCTGCGCGCAACGTCTTCAGACTCTGACGATTCTTCTCCATCCGGCTCAAAACAGAACTCACCAGGCCCGCTCCCTGACCATTCGTGGTGGTCGGGGTTATGACGATTACAGACAATATGAAAGCTACCATCAACCCCGCGGAAATCAATCTCTTCATAAATACTCCTTAAACTCAGCTCTCCTTTCGCGTGGCTCGCAAAAAACCTCGCAATTATAGGGAAAGACTACCGTATGTCAACCTCGAAGCTGCGCGTCCGGCCACTGGAATCAAGCACCGGTCGAACCGCCACCACCTCGACTTTGGAACGTCCTGTCAATGCCTTTACCCGCTCTTCGATTTGACGTGTATCCCTTTCGTCAACAACAAGTTCGGGTGTCAACAGCACTGTTTTTACGACTGGGCTTTGATGCAACATACCCTGGGCCCGTTCGCCACTCGTAAACCATCTTTTTGGCGTCAAAAAGATGAAGATCAGGATGACCACACATAGCAAATCCCATTGCCAGGTATTTCTCGCGTAATTCCAGAAGAAGATCTTCTTAAGTGTGGTGAAAAGGCCTCGCACCGTCTTTCACGCTTGCAAGTTAACAGCCACGCGATGGGTGGCTGGCAGGGAAACAAAGTCTAACATTGCCAATTGCCGATTGCCAATTGCAATTTGAAGAAAACGCACGAAAGACCCTTTAAATCGGCAATTGGCAATTGGAAATTGGAAATCGGCAATGACTAAAATCTGGCGGTTGTTGGCTTCTCGACGATGTGGCCGTCGCGCATCTGCACGATGCGCCGGCACATTGCTGCCGCCTCCGGATTGTGAGTGATCATGATGATGGTTTGGTTGAAGCGGTAATTCAACTCCTGGAACATGTTAAGGACGAGAGCCGAGTTTTCTGAGTCGAGATTGCCCGTCGGTTCATCGGCCAGAACAATCGCCGGGCGCGTGACGACTGCACGAGCAAGTGCGACTCTCTGCTGCTCGCCACCCGACAATTCCAGAGGTTTGTGGTGGAGTTTATCTTCCAATCCGAGCAGCCGAAGGACGTCGCGGCGAAGTTGTGCATCGCCGCCACCATTGCCATGAATTCGCTCCGCCAGTCGGAGATTTCCTTCAGCAGTCAGCGTCGGAAAGAGATTGAATCTTTGAAAGACAAATCCAATCTTTTTGCGGCGAATGGCGGTGCGTTTGGCGTCGGATGCAGCAGTGATGTCCTCGCCATCAATTACGATGCGGCCCGAAGTCGGTGTCAGCAGTCCGCCCAGCAGATGAAGCATGGTCGATTTGCCGCAACCCGACGGGCCCATGATCGCAAGAAACTCGCCTTCCTCGACCTCGAGCGAAACGCCGCGCAAGGCATGCACATCGACCTTTCCGATGCGATAAACCTTTACGAGATCTTCGGCTTTTAGAATCGTTCTCATTGGTTAGCAGTGACCTTCTTATTCTGGGCGTCGAGGTCGACTTCAGGCAACTGCCACTTGTTTTCCAACACAAACGCCTTCGGCCCATACTCTCTGTTCAGCTCGACTGAAGCAGAGTCCTGATAGGTAATACTCAATTTGTACTGATCCTGTGGGCGAGTTATCTCAATACGACTTGGTAACAAAGCTGTCGCGCTGCTGCCGAGAGTCGTCTCGTTGTGATAAGAAACGTCTGTGATCAACTGTCCCCGTTCATCGTAGGTCTGCACGCGCGCGAGCCGAATTCCTCCTACACGATCGAGCCAGAAGCGGCGCAGTAACTTCGACTCTCCCGCCATGGGCTGAGAAAACTCCTCGAGGAGATAGTAGCTACGCATGACACGCGCACCTTTTTTCGCCTGCCGCCGGTTATCAGGCTCCTCCTGAAAGAATTCGCTTTGCGCGTAGATTAACGAGTTGTTTGGCTCGATCGGGCGAATCATAAATGCGTCCGTCAGGTGTTGTGGACGCAGATTCGAAAGCGCGCTGACTGTTTCTTTTTCGGTCTTCTGTTTGTCGGTTGTAGGAGTATTTCCGTTAGCATTCAGCTTCGGGTAGATCGCGCTGTTAGTTCCCTTCACGAAGCGTTTGTACTTCTCATTGCCCTGCAACACGGCGACGCTGAAACGCTCACCATCAGACGCCATCTGCGCGATGTCGACGAAAGTGAATTGAATAACGAGATAAATCTTGCCGGGTCGTTGCAGCGTGATCGTGCCGTCAACCAGCCGGTACTGATCCGCAACACCGGAAGAGGCGAACGACGTATCTTCAAACTGGATATCGACCTTGCCGTGGATGGACTTTACGTTTGAGAGCCGGTTGATCTCCTGGATGAGTCGATCCTTGTTGGCCTCAGATAAAGGCGTTAGAAGTTGTGGGACCTCAATTTTTCTCTTGGCGCCGAAAAGACCGCAACCGGAGCTCAACAATAGCACCGAGACAGTTAAGACTGACAGCACTAAACGCGAGAGCACGATTCTGTAGGCGTCGAAATATTTAAGCATCAGCCTTCTGGCGCAATCATACGTCAAACGCCGAAGAATCGAGAAATTGCGGTTGGATTTTCCCGCAAAGGCGCAAAGAAGCAAAGAAACCCTCATTAACGAAGTTCGAGCGGCGGCTTTCCAAACCGTTCACGTAACCGGTTGATTGTCTTCACAATCGCTGGTCTACTTAACAACTTCTGTTCCAGACGGTCTCTACCCGGAAAGTCGATCAACATAATCCCCAGCAAGATCGTGATAAGGCCTTGTCCCGGAACACCCGGTAAGGAGAGAACAACGCCGAGCGCAACTAATAAGACTCCGATAATGTTCTTGCCGATGACCTTTGCGGCGTTAAGCGCAGGATGAGATCCTGACCAGAATTTAGTTTTCCGGTTCTTGTTGAAGTGGTCGGCTGGAAGCTTAACCAGAATTACTGAGACGATAGCGAGGTTAAGAAAAAAGGATCCAAGAAAAATCGCCGCTCCAATCAATATACTGCGCCACGTAATGGCTAAGAATAGCTCACCCATTATCATGCAATTCACTACGTGCTTTCAGAATCGATCTCAGAAGTTCCTGCACTATCTGTTCCGCAACACCATCGAGATTGAATTCTGGTTTCTCAGCAACTTCCCAGAATTCGTCGAGACCACGTGCACCTGCGCGTTCGAGTGCAAGTACCTGAACAAGTAAATCCAGCACATCGGCTGCTTTGACGAGTCTTGCTTCGAGACTCTCGCGACGCTCGTAGTCGTTGTACAAATTCGCATACACGCCCTCATCAACCTCACTTACGATATCCGAGAAGGCCGCGGTTTCGGCCTGCTTTCTCGCTTCTGATCCGAAATAAAACGTCGCAGTGCGTGGCATGTCTCCCACACGAACCTCGGCCCAGTCGTGAAGTAATGCGATACGCAAAACCTTTTCCACGTTGACGACGATTCCCTGAGCGATCAGTTTGTCGGCGAGCAACATTGCAGTGACACTGACGCCAAACGAGTGGGAGGCGACGGATTCCGTACCGTTCGGAAGACCACGCAGGATCCAGCCGGTGCGATCCAGACGTTTGAGGCGTTGTAGTTCGATGAGTGTTGAGAGCATCGATAGGTCCTATTGGTCCTATAGGACCTATAAGGCAAGTCACACCACTACTACAAGGGGAACACTTTTACTGTTAATCGGCAAGGCGCTTATCTCAAACCGCACCCAGGATGCTCGCAGCCGCAGGCGATTTCCGAAACTCCGGTGTCTTCTGCGTTCTCGCAGTACTCACTACAGTATTTACTGTCTCGTTCAGCCCTGCACTGACATCCGCCATGTGCACATTTTTCGTTGTCTGCCATTGGAATACCCTGCTTTCTCTCAAGATCTACCTGGTCTCCATGCTAGGACCGGTGATTCGGATCGTCAAGCAAGATCAATCATTGCGCGGTGCGCACTACAATCGTCCTCTTCTTGTCGCCTAAAGTGAGCGTCATCGGCTTGTCCAATTGAATCGGATGCGCTTCACCATCAATTGTGATAACCAGATTCCTGGGCGCTCGCATCAAGGTGGTTAGGGGTTGGTTCGGCGGCATGCGCGGTAACAAGTGCGTGGCGACAATGCGCCAACTTGCAACCTCACAACGAATGCGAAGTCCCGGAGTATCAGTCTCGAACGACTCGTCTGCGGCGAGCACATCAGCTTTAAAAAGCCCTTCTCCACACCGCACGCCTGCTGCGTCGTAAAAAGTAACAGAGCCTGAAACAAACGCGTATGCAATCGAGCTCCTGTTCCTGACGATCATGCGAATGTTTGTCACCGGTGCGTCCGGCGCGCCGGCGAGCGCAGTGGTACGCAAGGTGGCTTCGAGCGCGGGTGTGCCGTTTCCATCGAACGCCACCGCCGGCTCAGTCACCGGCATGCGCTTCTCTATCAAATTATCGACAGGCGGCGGCGCCTCTTGCGCACTCGCGTAAAAAGCACTCGCAAGAATTATCAAGCTCGCTGCAATTCTTTTCATAATTGCTCCTTTGTAGGGGTGGCCCTCCGTGGCCACCCCTTGTTGAATGCGAGGCAGGGGTGACCACGGAGGGCCACCCCTACAAAATTCATTCACGGATCATCGCATACATAAACTGATCGATCGTCTGGCCCTCTTTGGTAACACTCTTCCGCAAACGTCCTTCAAACTCGTAACCCGCTTTCTCAAGCACTCGCGCCGACGCACGATTCCACTCGAATACGTGCGCGTACAACCGGCAGATGTCATAGTTTGCAAACGCGTAATCGGTCACGGCGATTAGGGCTTCTGTCGCAATACCTCGTCCCCAGAATTCCTCTCCGAGCCAGTATCCAATCTCCGCGGAGCGGTGGGCCACGTCCGGCTGCAACGTGAAGCCTATACCACCAACCGCCTCACCGGCTACGTCAATCGCAAAATTTGTTTCCGGTTTAGTGCCCGCGATGATTTCCAGCCACGTCCGCGCATCGGCGGCAGTGTAAGGATAAGGAAAACGATCGCGAAGATTGATCGAGATTTTTCTGTTGTTTGCATGACGCACAATCGCATCGCGGTCACGCCACTCCCAGCTACGCACACTGCACGATGCCAGTTGTAATTTCACGTTGTTTGCACTCGCGGCAACACCGCCGCACCGCGCGGCATGATAAACCCATTGCCGCTGCCTGCTGCTTCCAAGGCTTCAGTAATGCTTCTTACGGGAACCATTCTCATTCGTTTCACGTCATCGTTTGGCAGTTCTGAAACCAGGCAAACGCGATAACGTTCGGCCTTGGTCAACAGTGCCCACGCAGTCTGCCCGTTGACTTCATAACCATTGACCAGCCGCGCTTCAAGTGCGCGCGAGTCGTTCGCTTCAAACCATTTGAGAAAATCCGGGCGCCCGAGTCCGTCGCTGCACTCGGCAAGCAGAATAATCGTGCCGCCATCGTTGCAGGCAAGTGCGGCCATGTCCAGCGCTTTGTGGGCCTGGATTAGATTAATATCGTGCGGAAAGCCCCCACAACTCACAAGCACGATGTCGCGCTTTGCTGACACCGGAACTGAACACTGGTCCAGGTAATACTCACAAGCAGCACGGTGCGCGAGTCGCCAATCGCCGCAGAAAACTTTCACCGCGCGTTTCTGTTCATCAACGATCGTGTTGATGCCAAAAGCAGGCGCCACCAGCGAAGCGATGCGTTCGCACTCCTCGTGCACCGGGTTCCCGTCCAGTTGCCCGGTGCGAACACCGGCCCGGCGGCCTCCGGTTTCAAAATCCAGCGCGAGCATGTGCGTGGCTTCAATGGTCTTTGCCGATGCAAGCCCAGGGCAGATCGACTTACGCCCGCCGGTGAATCCGGCGAAGTAGTGAAACGTGATACCGCCGGTCAGAATCACGCGCGAGAATTCTTTCAACGCGCCATTCACTTCGGCAGTTACTCCACTATTCGTTTTTCCGAGTGTGGCTAGTTTCGTGCGATCGTATGCGTCGTGTTGGAGGATACGCAGGCGCTGCAGGATGAAGGGAGTCAGCAGTTCAGACTTTTCCTTTTCACTGACGTGGCGATGAATGCCGGTGGCAAAAATGATCGCGATGTTAGCGGGTGAAACTCCGGACTGAACCAGACGGCGGACCAGCAGGTTTACCACTTGCGCGCTCGCGGTGGCGCGAGTCGCGTCAGACACAACGATTAGCACTGAATCATCGCTGTCCACGACTTCGTCGAGTGGTGGAGAAGCAATTGGATCATCAAACGAAGCACCGATTTCAAAATCACTCAACGGTCCGGCGAGATTCGAGTTGTTGTTGATGACAGCGAAGCGGTCTTGCTCGTAATTGAACTTAAAAGATGTGCGTCCATAAGCCAGATCCGTGTTCATCCGTGTAATCCGCGGCTCACAAACCAAAGTCGATCATCGTCTTCTCGATTACATGCAACGCCGCAAAGTCCGTATCGCCCGCCGTGCGTGCTTCCGACAGCCATTTGCGCAGTTGTCGTGCCTCCTCGATGGACGCGATGCGACACGCACCCGTCAGCGCGAGCGTAACGAGCGCATCGGGCGCACCATGAGTAACCAGCGCGGCCTGCAACGCAGCCTGTTCTCGCAAATCCAGAGTTAGTAGCAGGTTGAGCTCCATCTAGCTGCGCTCGGATCTAAAACACGCCGTGCCGGCATGGCAAAAATGAAATGTCTCGTCTTCAAAGTCGGGAGTTTCCATCTGGATCGTGAGGTGATCGACCCCAAAACGATCGTGAAGCTTCGTACGCAATTCCCGCAACAAGTCAGGCTGCGAAATGCTGTGAGCGTGAATCACATGCGCGCTCAATGCTTCGCGACCGGAGGTGATGGTCCAAACGTGCAGATCGTGGACGTCGTCGACCCCTCGCGTATTTAAGATCGCTTCTTCAACAGCAGCGAGATTGATGTGTGCCGGTGTGCCTTCCAGCAACACGTTGGTCGATTCCTTGATCAACCTCACAGAGCCCCAGATGATAAGAAGACTGATGACTACGCTGAAAACTGCATCTGCCGAATACCAGCCAAAGAGCGACATGAACACGCCCGCGAGGATCGCAGCAACCGAGCCGAGTGCGTCGCCGATAACGTGCATCCATGCTCCACGCAGGTTGAGATCGATCTCGTGGCGGCCGTGAAGTATCCAGGCACAGATCAGGTTTACTACCAGGCCACCGCTTGCCACCGCGATCATCGGCTCACTGTTAATGACCGGAGGCGACAGCCAGCGCTCATACGCGCCGTAAAAGATCAGGATTGAAATCACCACGAGCGTCACGCCGTTGACGAGTGCCGCGATAATTTCCAAGCGGTAATAACCGAAGGTCTTGCGTGAAGTTGCGGGACGCGAACCAAACCAAACCGCCGTGAGCGCCAGAACAAGCGCGGCGACGTCGGTGAACATGTGACCCGCATCGGCGAGCAAAGCAAGCGATCCGGTCCACCACGCTCCCAACACTTCCGCGAACATGTAAAACGTAGTCAGAGCCAGCACAAGACTCAACCTCCGCCAGCTTTCGTTGGTGTGCCGGTGCTTATGGTTGTGTCCTGCCTGTCCCACGGCCTTGACCAAGCTTTCAGTTTGAGATGATTGCGAAGGATAGCATAGAAGGTCTACGAGGGGTTGAGCGCCTCCTTGGAGTGCGGCGGCCTGACGCCGCTTTGTTCCGATCTTGCGTTATCGAGGCCAAAGCGGCGCCACGCCGCCGCACTCCAGGGAGGCGTTCGATCTGGTGATTTGTTGTAAAGCCTACAGCGCGGTGAGGCTGAAGGCGCTATAGAATTCGCGGTAGAGTTCGTTGTATTCGCGTAACGCTACTTCCAATATTCGCGGCAGCTCTTCGATGTCGTTGACGTTCACGATCGCATTGACGTTGTTGAGGAACGCAGCATGCGCATCCATCGTGCGCAACGAGGGTGACACGAGCACAAAGAAGAGCCGGCGGCGCTGAGGCGGCCGAAGCACATTGATTTCTCTGATCACAAAGACCGATCCCTGTTCGGCAGGATCAAACTGTGGCTCCAACACGACCACGTCCATCTTATTCGCCCGCATAGTTTCGACTGCCTGCCGCGTGTCGTCGGCCACGTAAACCTGGAAACCGCTGTGGGTAAGTTTGCGAGCAATCACTTCACGATAAACTTCGCTCGTGCAAACCAACGCTTTGCGTTTGTCCCAGGATGGGCGGGCCATCGCGTCTTCCTTATTCGATCGCGTGCCTTTCGAGAGAAGGTCAAACAACATGCGAACAGTTTCATCGCTCGAAGCCGCATCGCCGCCCGGTGTGTCAGCCTCGTAAGTGCGTGCGGTGGACTGTTCGAACCGCGGATGATCGGTCGCCGGAGATCCGCCAACAGCAAGCGCACTCTGTTCCGTCGCCGGACTAGCGGGGCCGGAATTAACCGTGCTGTTGCACTTCGGACAACGAACGCTGAAAGGTCGATGCAGCGACTTTGCGTCATCAACCTGAAGGCGGGTCGAACATTTTTGGCAAACGATTATCATTTACTCGATCATTCCGAGCATAGAGCCGGAATCGGAAAACTGATTAACGGGCACCGCACCATCCCTGCGAATAAAATCTTCAGCGGCTGTCATACCCTTGAGTGAAAGCAGTAGATTGTTTTGGTTGGTCGCAAACGCGAGCCCATCTTCAACGCTCACGACCTTCGATTCGATCAATCCTTTGATGACCGTGTCGAAGTCCTGCATCCCGTCGAGCTTTCCGTCGCGCATCGCGTCCAGCAGAGACTTGCCTTCAGCCTCGCCAACCTCGATGTACTCGCGTGTGCGTGGACTCGAGCGCAGGATCTCCACCGCGGCCACACGTCCACTGCCGTCGGCGCGCGGAATCAAACGTTGCGAAACGATGTAGCGGAAGGTTTGTGCGAGTCGAGTTCGAATCACAGGCTCTTCGTTCTTGGGATAGAGTCCGATGATTCGGTCGACCGTCTTGGAAGCGTCGATGGTGTGGAGCGTTGAAAGTACGAGGTGACCCGTCTCCGCTGCCTCCAGCGCGATCTCCGTGGTTTCAAAATCTCGCATCTCGCCGATGAGGATTACTTTCGGCGCCTGGCGCAACGCCGCGCGCAACGCGGAAGGAAAGTCGCGCGTGTCGTGCCCGACCTCGCGCTGGTTGATTGTGGATCGTTTGTGATTGTGAAGGTATTCGATCGGATCTTCGATCGTGACGACGTGGTAGTACTTCTTCTCGTTGATGATGTCGATGATTGACGCCTGCGTGGAGCTCTTGCCCGAACCTGTTGGACCAGTTACCAGGACGAGTCCGTTGCGAAGCTCGGCGATGTCAGCGAGCTGCGAGGGCAAACCCAACGATTTCAGTGTAGGAATATCAGTCGGAATCACCCGCATGACGATTGAGTAGACGCCGCGTTGCTGAAAAATGTTCACGCGAAAGCGGGCTCGCGAAGGCAGGGAATAGCTCAGGTCAGCGGTGCCTGTGCGCGCGAGTCGCTCAGCCGCGTCAGGATGCCCGTGCATCAGGGTGAGCGCGATGATCTCGGTTTGATAAGGAGAGAGCTTCTGCATCCCGAGTGGCTGGACGGGTGTGAGTTTGCCGTTTATCTCCACTTGCGGGAGTTGGCCCACGGAGAAATTCAAGTCACTGATCTTGTCAGAAACCAGCAACATGCGCTCGATTATGGGCGGTAAATCGAAGAAACTCATTCAGGCGTTCCGAAGTTTGTGGGCGCGTTGACTGCGTCGGTGGCAGGCCGCTCCGATTCTCGCGCATAACAATGATAAACGCAAGAAAATTATGTTGGGTCACAAGAGGCGCCAAAGTCACAAAAGGAGGGCTCGAGTGGCGTCGGAGATCTTGTTGGGATCTGAGAGAAGTGCACTTATGAGAGCGACTGAGTCGGCGCCGGCTTCGATCACTTCCGCGGCGTTGGTGTGTGTGATCCCGCCAATCGCGATCAGCGGGAAGTCGGCTATAGCCAGACGAACAGCACGCAAACCGTCGAGTCCAAGCACGGGCGAGGTGTCAGTTTTGGTGGAAGTTCGGAAGATCGGACCGATCGCGATGTAGTCGACCGCTAGCTTCAGTGCTGCGATGGCTTGTTCCACCGTGTGCGTCGAATAACCGATGATCGCTTCGGCTCCGAGCAACCGTCGCGCTGCTTCAGGAGGCATATCATCCTGGCCAAGATGAACACCATGGGCACCCACGGCCGACGCCACATCAACTCGATCGTTGATTATCAGCTTGACGCTATTTCGCTCTGCAACTTCCACCGCAGCCTTTGCCTGTTCGTAAAATTCCAAAGCCGGCATGTGCTTCTCGCGCAGTTGAATCAGCGAAGCGCCGCCCTCGCTCAACAATCGCACCTGCTCCGCATGTGACAGCCCCGACAATCGCACATCAGTCAGCGGATAAACTCGTGGAAGTCGAAAGGGACTTTGCATCGTCAGGTTGACGCTTAGTTTCGCGCGCAAAGGCGCAAAGGCCGCAAAGAGAATTCAAATTCGCAATAGCTTTGCATTCTTTGCGCCTTTGCGGGAAATTCTCTTAAGCCTCAGACTCTTTTCGTTTCGGGCGCATGTTCGCGGCCAGAACACGCTTACGCAACCGTATCGACTCTGGCGTAACCTCCACCAGCTCATCATCGGCAATGAACTCGAGGGCTTGTTCCAACGATAGTTCCTTTGGCGGAACGAGACGCATCGCCTCATCGGCCGTGGAAGCCCGCATGTTGGTGAGTTTCTTTTCTTTGATGGCGTTCACATCGAGATCTACGGCCCTCGCGTTTTCCCCCACGATCATTCCTTCATAAACTCGCGTTCCCGGTCTGACGAAAAGCGTGCCTCGCTCCTGCAGGTTGTAGAGTGCATACGTCGTGGTGTCGCCCATGCGATCCGCCACCAGTGAGCCAGTCGCGCGTCCACGCATGGGTCCCTGCCACTCGCCCCACCGAAGAAACATCGTATTCAGCAAACCCGTTCCCTTCGTCTCCGTTAGAAACTCGTTGCGAAATCCGATCAGCCCACGCGATGGCGCCTCAAACTCGAGACGAACACGCCCGGTACCGTGATTGATCATCTTCGTCATCTGCCCCTTGCGTCGACCGAGCGCTTCAGTAATCACGCCGATGAACTCGTCGGGGCAATCGATGACAACAGCCTCAATCGGTTCGAGCGTCTTGTCTTCAACCTTGCGCGTAATGGCTTCGGGCTTGGACACCTGGAGCTCGTATCCTTCGCGCCGCATCATCTCGATGAGGATTGCCAGCTGCAACTCACCGCGCCCGGAGACTTTGAATTGATCGGGCGACTCCGTCTCTTCGACTCTGATGGCGACGTTGCCGAGGATCTCCTTGTCGAGACGTTCTTTGATTTGGCGCGACGTGACAAACCTTCCTTCACGGCCGGCGAACGGTGAATTGTTGACGCCGAAGATCATGGCGATCGTGGGTTCATCGACTGCGATCGACGGTAGCGGGTGAGGATTCTCGACAGACGTGATCGTGTCGCCGATGTTGATGTTCTCAATCCCTGCGAGCGCGACGATCTCGCCAAAGCCGGCCCGCTCGACTGGTTCGCGTTTCAGTCCTTCGAAAACATAAAGCTGCGAGACCTTCGTTTTCTGAACCGATCGATCCGGTTTCACTACGGCAATCTGATCGCCGATCTTGATCTCGCCCGAGAAGATGCGTCCGATCGCGAGCCGGCCGACGTAGTCGTTGTAGTCGAGATTAGCGACGAGCAGTTGCAGCGAATCGGTGCGCAGTTCTCGTGGCGGCGGAATCGACGCGACGATCTGCTCGAACAACGGTTGCAGGTTCTCTGACTGCTCTTCGAGGTTTCGCTTTGCCGTTCCTTCGCGCGAAACGGCGTAGAGAATGGGAAACTCGATCTGTTCATCGCTGGCGTCGAGATCGAGAAACAGTTCGTAGATTTCGTCCACGACTTCCGCCGGGCGAGCGTCGCCGCGATCGATCTTGTTGACGACCGCAATGGCCGGCAGCCGCGCCTCGAGAGCTTTGCGCAACACGAACCTTGTTTGCGGCAAACATCCTTCGGCAGCGTCGACGAGAAGCATTACACCGTCAACCATCTTCAAAACGCGTTCGACCTCGCCACCGAAGTCTGCGTGGCCGGGCGTGTCGACTATATTGATCTTCACGTCGCGATAACGAACAGCGGTGTTCTTCGCCATGATCGTGATGCCGCGTTCGCGCTCGAGATCCATGGAGTCCATCACGCGCTCGCGCACTTGTTCATTCTCGCGGAAGGTGCCGGATTGACGCAGCATCGTGTCTACAAGTGTGGTTTTACCGTGGTCGACGTGGGCGATGATTGCGATGTTGCGGATGTCTTTTCGTTCAAGCATTGCAGAGAGTGTAGGAATATCTCGCGCAAAGGCGCAAAGGGCGCAAAGAAGAAAAGTAAGGTTCTTTGCACCCTTTGCGCCTTTGCGGGAGATTTTTACTGAAAGGCATTGATCTGCCGGAGCGCTTCGAAGAGCACAATGCCCACGGCCGTAGCCAGGTTGAGACTTCGCACGTTCGGATTCAGCATCGGAATCTTCAGGCAGTTGTCCCAATTAGCGCGCAGGAGATTTTCCGGAAGACCGCGTGTTTCCCGGCCAAAAACAAGGCAGTCGGCAGGCTCAAAAGTCCAATCGGTGTAGAGTCGATCTGCTTTGGTGGTGAGATATACGAATCGAGCTTCAGGCAAAGACTGATAGAGCGACTCCAGATCTCGATGACGCGTCAGCTTCACCTCCGGCCAGTAGTCCAATCCCGCTCGTCGCAATGCGCGATCGTCCATACGAAATCCTGTGACACCGACGATGTGGAGTGGAACGTTAGTAGCAGCACACAGGCGCGCGACGTTGCCTGTGTTAGGTGGAATCTCTGGTTCGACGAGCGCGACGCTGAGCATGAGAACAGTATAGGTCGAATGAGTCCTACAGGACCTATACCGAAACAGACAAAAAGAAACGACGAGCTTCGCTTGAAGGTCTCGTCGTTTCTTTTGCGAGGCCGCTCGGCCTCAGATGTTTTTGTGCGCCGGTGGAAGGTTCGTGCTGTAACTTGCTGGTTCGGCTTATCTCTTCTTCGAGGACTTCTTGGTTCCGCCGCCCCCGCCTTTCTTTCCGCCCTTCTTGCTTCCGCCTTTCTTGCCTCCGCCGCCCTTCTTTCCACCTTTTTTAGTTGCCATAGCTTCTATGTGCTCCTTCTTTCAAGTTTGGTTTGTTTGTTTCTTCATGACCACAAGATAGTGTGTTTACTTCCTTCTTGTGGGCTAGAGTAAACGGCGCACAACATCTTGCTATATAAACGCAATTATCTCGGATGTCAATAACTTATTACTCGATGTTGAAATATTTTTTCACCCCCTCAACGACTGCGATCAGCTTATTGGTGAGGGCTTGTACTCGCGTGCAGGTGCAGTACGGCGACATCGATCCTCATCATCCGACGGACCATTCGAACTTTCACAACCCGCGCGAAAGAGTTACAGCAGGCAACGTTGATGGTGAGAGCGATCAGGTGTGATGGACCATGTGGTCCACCTGGCATTTAACGGAAGAGCGGAGTGAAGATCCATTGCTCGTGTCGTTCCATGCCGTAGTAAGTCAGCACTGAGTCTCGTTTACTACGACTCGCCACACCCACGAATGGACCAGTCGCATCATCGTCGATCGATGAGCCGGTCGGCGTTGAAGGCTGTGTGCCAAGATTGAGTCGATTAATAACCTGAGGAACTGCAAACTGTTGTAATTGCGCCATTTGTGGATCGCGAGGAGGAGGAAGCACGTTGCCCGAGTAGAACATGATCGACTGCTGGAAATCGATCAATGCCTCTGATTGAGGAAGGACGAAACGCCACTCACCTTCGATCGTAAGAGGATCGCGCGCAGCAGACGCGCGCAGGATTTGACGACTCTTTGATCCACCGGGCACCGGTACTCCCTGCAGCAACTGGTCCATCGATGTAGGCAGCGCTTGAGGGCCGGCAGCGCGAGCGGAATTCACTCGATGACGATAATAAAGTCGAATCGCCTCTGCTACTTGTTCACCGCGAAAGATTGCTTCCTTCTCGCGCTCGCGTTGAGCTTGTTGCTGAACACCAGGCGCAACTGCCATCGCAAACAGGGCGACGACGGTCATCATCGCCAGCAACGCAACCAGGGTGTAACCGGCCTCAGATCGTCTCCTGACAACAGAAACCGTGCCGGAGACCGCCGCTGAGCCTGTCGCACGTGACCCGAATATATTGTGGTCCGCTGTTGCGTTATGGTTCGTCATCTTCAGCATCAACTCTTGGCGTTGGGCGCGTCAAAGGACCTGCGCCTTTGTCGCCTTCGCTCATCGCGATGGTGTGTTTGATCCTCAAAGTGGTATCGACCAGCACTAGCTCCTTTTCAGAGATGCTGGTCACGCGAAACCTTCCACCCAGCACATCGCCGCGATGTGCGTTGATGATGTTCCTGTTGTTTTTCTCCTGCACCAGAGCTATCTCGTCCACTCGATTCGTCGGACTGATAATTCCGATGTACGATAAGTTGGGTACCGGCGGCGCCGCAACGTTTATCGTCAACGCGTTTGAGAAGAGCTTGTTGTCGGGTGTACGAACGACTACCTGGCGCGCACCGGGATTTGCGATGAATGACGCGGCCACCGTCGTCGAAAGTTGCTGCGGGCTCTTGTAAGAGGTAGCGAGTTCGCGACCATCTACAAAGATGCGTGTGTCTGGCGTGAACTTATCGCCTGCGACCTCGAGTTTGAAATCAGCAGTGCGCGCGTAAACGTTCGATGGAGAAATGGACGCGAGCAGAATTGGTGGCGGAGGCTCCGGCGTCGGCGTTGGTGTCGAAGGAGCTGCGACAGGGGCCTTAGGCGGCTCGTAGTAGGCAAAGATATTACGCCGCGCCTCGGGAGCATTATAGGAAGCAGGCTGGTATGTAACTTCAGTGTACGCCTCGAGGCTCTTCACTTCCTGCGAGGCTGTTGCATTCGATGATGTGTTAGCTCTGGGAGCGTTCTGAGCAGTTCTCTGCGGAGCCGGGCTCGCAGTGGGCCGCGCCGTAGTGGGAGTTCCACTGTCAAATCCGATCAAGGTCCACCAGAGAACCAGGATCGCCGCGAAACCCAGGGCGCCAGCCCAAATGAGTTTCTTCTTTTCGCCGGGTTTGCTTACATCGACTAACGCCATTTCATTGTTCCTGACCAGCGGCTGGGGCTGGATTACTCTCGCCATTCTCGCGCTGGAAATAGGTCGTCATATTTAACTGTAGACTCACGAGTGACCCGCGTGCGCCCGAACCACCACCTTCCTCCGCGGCGGCCGGTGCGCTGTTCTCGTTGGCGCGTTGCAGCTCTACCTGATTGATGACTACAAACTGCTTGCTTCGCTCGACGTCGCGAATGAAGCGACGAACGTCCTGGTACTGTCCTTCAACAGTCATCATTACTGCGATCCCCGGATAAAAACTCTGCCACTTTGTGGTTACAGTCTTTCCGGAAGTCGACTTCATACCGGTTGGATCGAGCGGTGTGTAGGTCGGACCCGAGGTGTTTCGTACCCCGTTCTTCACAATGAGCTGATTAAGCTCTTCGTATAAATCCAGGCGACCTTGATCCTGTCGCAGCAGGTGTGCAGTCTCAAATCTCTCCAGGCTTGCAGTAACGCGGTCGACCTGATCTTTTGTGTTCTGTTCCTTATTCACAACGCCGTCGAGCGTCTGCAGATTGGTATGCAACTGTTTGCGATCGGCATTCAAGGAAGCGATGCGTGAACGGGCCGGTACGACGAAATAGAGATAACTAAACAAGACGATAGCAAGCACGAAACAACTGCCCGCCAACGCCGCAACTTCCGCAACTCCGAACATCTTGCCCCGGCGCGAGCTTAGAAACTCGCTGAACCGAGCGCCATAAGTGCGGTTTGAAGATCGAGGTTCTGCTTTTAGTTCTGC
>JAICGZ010000125.1 GCA_025922875.1 Pyrinomonadaceae bacterium | reverse complement strand
CCGGACGAAGTGGTGGCGATGGGCGCGGCGATCCAAGGCGGTGTATTGAACGGCGAAGTGAAGGACATCGTACTGCTCGACGTGTTGCCGCTGAGTTTGGGTTTGGAAACGCGCGGCGGACTGTTTACAAAGATCATTGAGCGTAATTCGACGATACCTTTGCGCAACAGTCTTACATTCACGACGGTTGTGGATAATCAATCGTCGGTCGAAATCCACGTGCTTCAGGGCGAGCGTGAAGTAGCGCAGGGAAATCGCTCGCTCGGGAAGTTTGAACTCGTGGGTATTCCGCCGAGTCCACGTGGCATTCCGCAGATCGAAGTCTCTTTTGAGGTAGACGCGAATGGAATCGTGTCAGTCTCGGCGCAGGATAAGACTTCCGGACAAGAGCAGCAGATGCGTATCAGCCCAACCTCGGGGCTTGCACCTGATGAAATCGATCGGTTAATACACGAGGCTGAAAAGTTTGCCGACACTGACCGCAGCGCCAAAGAGCTCGTCGTGCTGAGAAACAAGCTCGACTCGCTATTGAGAAATACCAAGAAATCGTTTACTAAATTTGGTGGTTTGCTGTCACAGGAAGACCAGGACAACGCAGACCTGGTCTTCGCCGACGCCGAGGCGGCGAGCAAGTCGGATACGGTTGAAGAGATGAACAAGGCTTTGAACAGGCTGGAACGCGTAGCTGGGCAACTCACATCCGCAATGTTGAACCACACACCGGACGCCACCACAACTGAAGTATGATGTGACCTGCTTTCTCTGCACAGAGAAGAAAGACTAAAGAGCAAAGGTATTTTAGTAGAACTTTATGAGCAAACGTGATTATTACGAGATACTTGCCGTCAGCCGCACCGCGACGGATCAAGAGATTAAGAGCGCTTACCGGCGCCTCGCCGTGAAGTATCACCCTGACAAGAACCCGAACGACGCAACGGCGGAAGAAAAATTCAAAGAGGCTGCCGAGGCCTACAGCGTGCTCTCCGACCCCGAACAGCGCAGACGCTACGATCGGTTTGGTCACGCGGGCGTTTCGAGCAGTGCCGGTGCTGGAGCGTGGGGCGCGCCCGGGTTTGGTGGTATCGAAGACATCCTTGGCGACCTGTTTGGTTTTGGTGATGTGTTTGGCGGTGGACGCGGCGGAGGACGTCGCACCGCGGCGCAACGTGGCGCCGATCTTCGTTACGACCTGGAGATCACACTCGAAGAAGCCGCGAGCGGCATGACTGCGCAACTGCGGATTCCGCGTCTTGAAACTTGTGACACCTGCAAAGGATCAGGCTCCGCGGCAGGAAGTCAGCCGGAAAGTTGTTCCACGTGCCAGGGCAGTGGCCAGGTTCGGTACCAGCAGGGATTTTTCTCGGTCGCGAGGACCTGTCACGTTTGTCGCGGCCTGGGAAGAGTGATCAAGAACCCGTGCGCCGACTGTAAGGGCTCGGGAAGAGTCGAACGCGAGAAACAGATGGAGGTAAAGATCCCGGCAGGGGTCGAAACTGGCTCCCGTTTACGCGTTTCAGGTGAAGGGGAATCGGGAACTCAGGGTGGCTCGGCGGGCGATCTTTACGTGGTCATCCACGTTGCCGAGCATGAGCAGTTTGAGCGACAAGGTAGCAATCTCTACGAGGCCGTTCCGATCACCTTCGCACAGGCCGCGTTGGGCGCCGAGATCACGGTCAAGACGCTGGACGACGAAGAGAAGTTGAAGATTCCGATGGGCACTCAGACCGGTACGGTCTTCCGCCTGAGAGGAAAAGGCATGCCGGCTCTTGGCGGGCGCGGCCGTGGAGATCTGTTTGTTTCAGTGACCGTGATGACGCCGACCACACTGACGAGAGAGCAACGTCGCTTGCTCGAGCAGTTGGCCGAGGTCGAGAACAAGGATCTGGAGAACAAAGGGTTGGTTGATAAGGTGCGAGATATTTTTGGTTAAGAAAGGCGCGTCATGGTTGTTCGCCCCCGGCTATTGCTCCTGCTTGCGCTCGCTGGACTCTTTTCCATCACAGCCAGTGCCCAGGTCACGATTGACGCCTTCAAGGATCTTGATTTCAGCAAGAACTCGCTCAAGCAATCGCAGGTTCAGCAGCTGGCTCTCGAGGATTTGAAGCTGCTGCGTGGCATCATCTTCGGCCGTCATGGTCGCATCTTTAAAGACGGTGACATCAAGTCGTATCTCGATGAGCAATCGTGGTACAAGCCCAATCCAGATTTCAAAAATTCGATGCTCAACGCCACTGAGCGCCGCAATCTCGATCTGATTCGCATTGCCGAAGCCGCGAAGCACGAGACGATCCAGCCGGGCGATATGCGTTACTGGCGCGGCCGCCAGATACCAGCGAGAAAACTCGGCAAGCATAGCGGTGCTGAATGGAAAGTGTTGCTGGCGGAAGTCGAAGCCATTCACGGCAAACGGTTCGACGATGAACCTTGGCTACAGCAGTATTTTGAAGAGCGTTACTGGTATTTTCCGAACGACAAGTACGACGCGAAAAAGCTTTCCGCAATCGAGCGCAAGAACCTCGAGATACTCAGCGGCGCGCAGAAAAGACAGCGCAAAGTGGCATTGCTGCCTGGCGATATGCAGTTCTTTGAGGACAAGGCGATCACCGAGCAGATGTTGCAGGGACTAAGCCTGCACGAGTTGCGCCTCTTGCGAAACGAGATTTATGCGCGTCATGGACGAATGTTTCGCGCGGAGTGGTTGCAACAGTATTTCTTCTTTCAGCCCTGGTACACACCGGATGAAAACTTCAAGGACGAGGAACTTTCCGGCAACGACAAGTTGAACGTCGAAACGATCGTCAAGTACGAGAATCGCATTCATCAGGAGTTGGGTACCAAGCCAATTACAGCCGCGCTGTTGGAAGGTCTGTTTATCGAAGATGCGAGCCAGATGCGGCAGGAGATCTATGCGCGCCACGGCAAGGTGTTCAAAGAGCCCTGGCTACAGAAATACTTTTCGAGCTTCGATTGGTACAAGCCCGATCCGAACTTCACGGACGCCGCGTTGACCGAGGTAGAAAAGAAAAACATCGCCACCATTGCGGCGTATGAAAAGCGCGCCGTAACGGCGATGAGTACGATAGAGGGTTGATAAGGCCACCAGGTCTCGCGTGACGAGATCAAGACAGTTAGACAGGATTAACAAGATGTTGCAGGATCGAATCATGTAAATCCTGGAAAATCTTGTAAATCGTGTCTACAGGCGGTATCTCACTCCAGCGCGCTTAGCCGCTTCTTCCTCCAAATCAACATTCTGAAGACGTAGAGTCACATCAGCATTCATGTCGAGGTTGCCGCGTTCGCCCGCAAGTAGTTTTACACTTCCGGCCGCGGCGATCATGGCGGCGTTGTCTGTTGATAGATGTGGAGAAGGGAAATACACCGGCAAATTCAGTTTAGCGGCCATCTCACGTGTGACTTCACGCAGTTTGCCATTGCACGCCACGCCGCCCGCAACGATCAACGTCCGCGGGTAGTGTTCCTCAGCGATTCTTTCCATCGTCCGGACCAGGGATTGGACCACAACGTGTTGGAAACTGGCCGCGAGGTCTTTTATTTCCTGTGAAGGTTCACCGCCATTCTCCATCGGCGCGAGCCCGCTCTCGCGAACGTGTTTCGTCACCGCCGTCTTCAATCCGCTAAAACTGAAATCCGGTAAGCCATCACCCATACGCGGGATCGAGAAGGGTACCGCGTTCGGATTTCCCTCGCGTGCAAGGCGTTCGATGATCGGGCCGCCCGGATAACCAAGGCCCAGCAGCTTCGCGACTTTATCGAATGCCTCGCCAGCCGCATCGTCACGCGTGCGCGACAAGACTTTGTACTTTCCTGGTTCCGGAATGAAGAAAATATTCGTGTGACCGCCGGAGACGATCAGAGCTTCGGCTGGATACTCGATTGGCGGGTTCTCGAAGGCGACCGAGTAAATGTGACCTTCAATGTGATTCACGCCGACGAAAGGCTTCTTCAGTGCGTACGCCATCGCCTTCGCGTAAGAAACACCGACGAGCAGTGAACCGACAAGACCCGGCCCCACGGTAACGGCAATGCCGTCAATCTCGCGTGCGGAAACTCCTGCGCGTTCGAAGGCTTCGCTTACAACTGGAACGATCTTGTCGAGGTGCTCCCGCGAAGCCAGCTCAGGCACAACGCCGCCGAAGCGTTTGTGAATCGGGACTTGAGATGAGATCACGGACGACACCATCTCACGCCCATCGCGTACGACAGCCGCCGCGGTTTCATCGCACGATGTTTCGATACCCAGCACTAACATGTGTAGAAGCTTAACGAAGAATCACCCTGTTTCAAAACGCGCGTCCGTCGCAGATTACCAATAGCTTCGGGCAGCACGTTTTTGTGGTGGTGTTCGACAACCACCAGTCCCTCATCAGTAAGCAGCTTCGATGTCTTTGAGCCGAGCAACTCAAGTGTTTTCAGATAGTCCTCTTTGTACGGCGGATCAAAAAATACAATGTCCCACGGCTCGGCTTTCGTCTGGCGTAGAAACTCGCTCGCTTCCGAACTATAAATCTCGTGTTGCTCTTCCGGCACCCGGCACAACTCGAGATTTGCTTCAATCAACTTGCAACTCCGCCGCGAACGATCGACAAACGTGGCATAGCTTGCACCACGCGAAAGCGCCTCGATGCCCACCGCACCCGACCCCGCGCACAGATCGAGAAATCTCGCCTCCTGGATACGCGGCGCGATCACGTTGAAGAGTGTTTCACGCAGCCGATCAGACGTCGGCCTCACGTTCATCGAAGGCGGGCTCTTGAGATTTCGCCCCTTGTAAGCGCCGGCAATAATGCGCATCTTCGTACCTATCCAACCGCCGCGAGTCCAAAGCGCGGATCCTGTTTGATGCGCGCGATCATCTTCGCGGTGACCGCTGATTTCTCCTTACTGAGATAGAACTCGGCCTCCTGTTTAGCCTGCTCGAGTAGTTCCTGATCGCGCACAATATTTCCGATCCGAAATTCCGGGAGACCGGATTGTTTCGTTCCCAACAACTCACCCGGACCGCGCAACTCCAGATCCTTTTCGGCGATAACAAACCCGTTGCTGGTCATCGCCATGATGCCCAGCCGTTCCTCGGCAATCACTGTCTTCTTGTCGCTGGTCAACAAAATGCAGTAGCTCTTCTCAGCGCCACGCCCGACACGTCCACGTAACTGATGAAGCTGCGATAGACCAAACCGCTCGGCATGCTCGACGATCATCACTGAAGCATTCGGAACGTCAACGCCGACTTCAATCACCGTCGTCGAAACCAGAATCTTGATTTCACCGGCGACGAACGCGCTCATCACCTTCTCTTTTTCAGCCGGCTTCATCTTTCCGTGCAGCAGTCCGACAGAGAGCTTCGGGAAAACAGTGTCGCGAAGATACTCGTAGCGTCGCGTCGCGTCCTTTAGATCCATCTTCTCCGACTCTTCAACGAGGGGATAGACCACGTAAACCTGCCGGCCCGCTTTGACTTCACGCGAGATCAAACGTTTGACTTCCTGTCGTTGATCCTCACCAAAGACCATCGTCTCGACCGGCGTGCGGCCCGGCGGTAGTTCGTCGATAACTGAAACGTCAAGGTCACCGTAAACCGTCATGGCGAGCGATCGCGGAATCGGTGTGGCGGTCATCACCAGCACGTCGGGATTGAGCCCACGCGCGCGCAGTTCTGCTCTCTGCATCACGCCGAAGCGGTGCTGTTCGTCGATCACCACGAGACCGAGCTTCGCAAAGGCAACCGCTTCCTGGATCAAAGCCTGCGTCCCGATGCATGCATTGATTTCGCCATCCTTCAATGCTACTTGCAGTCGTCGCTTCTCTGCCGCGCGTAGTGAACCAGTCAACAACTCCACGCGATAAGGTGTCTTCGCCAGCAGACGTTTGATACTGCGCGCGTGTTGCTCGGCGAGAATTTCAGTCGGCGCCATCAGCGCCGTTTGCAGATCATTCTCCATCGCGGCGATCATCGCGATGAGTGCGACGATCGTCTTGCCGCTGCCGACATCGCCCTGCAACAGACGATTCATCGGCGCCGTTGATTTCATGTCATTGAAAATCTGTGCGGTGACCTTTCGCTGCGCGCGCGTCAACTTGAACGGCATTACCGAAGCGATGGCGTCTTTAACAGACTTGTCGATACGAACCGGCGTTTCCTTCGTTTCTTTGACTCGTTGGCCTCGCTTCACGCCGATGGCGAACGCTACCCAAAAGAAGTCTTCGAAGATCATGCGCACGTGTGCGTGGCTGCGCGAGATTTCATAATCGATCATCGATGCGGTTTGCGGAGGAAAGTGAATCTCACGCAATGCTTGGGCGCGGCTGATCAGTTTTGTTCGGTGTAGTAAGTCGGCAGGGAAAGTTTCCTCAATCGATTTGTCGTCGAGTATGGAAAGGACGGCATGCACGATTTCTCGCACGCGTTTGGAGTTGAAGTCGCCGAGTTTGCGATAGACGGGCACGCGCCGCCCGACGTGAATCGCGGCCAGAGATGGATCGGGACGGTTCTCTTCGGCCTGTTCCGGATCCTCTTCATCGGTAGCTTCGGGGGGCAAGAGAATCTCCAGTTCATCGGCGGGTTTGTTCAACCTCAATTTGTAGGTGTTGCGGCGCGCTTCCCATTCCCACTTACCAAAAGTAATGAAGCGTGTGCCTGGCGTTAGGCGCGTGGTGTAGTACTTGACGATGTCGTACGCTCGGCGGCCTGACACGAACCACCAAACAATCACCTCACGGCCCGTCTTCGCCGCATCGATGCCGGCAACTTCAAAAATAAAGAGTTGAGCTCTTCCATAACCGCGCGTGTTTCTCACTGGATAGCCGTGTGCGTGGGTTACGGTGAGTTCGAGCGAGGCTTCCATATCGGCGCGCAGATCTTTGATTGAAGCGGGACGCGATCTATCCTCATAACGCATGGGGAAGTAAGTGAGTAGATCCTCAACTGTTACTTCGGCGGAAGCCTTTTTGTGAGTCTGGCCGGCGAGGGCTTTGGCAAGCTTGTGAGAGAGCGTCTCGCCTAATCGTGCGATCCGAAAGCTGTGAAGATCCTCAACCGGAGTGTTGAGGGAGATGGCGCTGGGCATCGGCGCGATCATAACATAGCGAATAGGGAGTGACGTTTATGACGAACGACAGGGCGACTGACACGACACGCGATGGTTTGAAGGTGTTGCGGCAGGGATTGTTGCGGCTGCACAAGACATTGCTCGACCTCGAGCGCCGCGACTATGAACGAGCGCGCGGGCGGATCAGCAACAGCTACGGGTTTCTGCAGCTAGTGCTGAAGGATCCGTGGTTTGATTGGTTGCACCGTTTATCAGAACTCATCGTGCAGATCGATGAGACGTTGGACACTCACGACACTGAAAAGCCGGCGACGGAAGACGACGCCAAAGCATTGATCGAGAGGGCGAAGACGTTGTTGGCCCCGGCAGAGACCGGGAGTGAGTTTCAGAAGAACTACTTTCTCGCGCTGCAACAGTCGCCTGATGTGGTGTTGCTGCATTCGGAGTTGATGAAGTTGTTGGGGCGGTAGCTCTCCAGGCTTACGTTTGCGGACTGCTACAAATCCGGGCATTAAATACCGCCAGATTCGATTATCCTAGAGTTGCTGCATGCCCAACAGTTTGATCTCCTCGCGGAGTATTCCATCCGGCAGTTAGGACTTTATCTGATGATTCCGTCACCGTCTCTATCCAGCTTGTTGCAGCCGTTTCGGTAAGACGTAGGTTTACCCTGACATCCGGCATTGCACAAATTCGCAGCAGCGCCTGAATATCGGCCTCATGTGGGTGCACTGTCATAGGATCAACGAAGAACACGACATGATGACAATTGCCACGAAGGATTTCACCTCCGATCTCAACATCACCTCCCTTAGGGCCAGACTCCCGTTTATCCATTCGTTGGATTTTCCGATCCGGAATACCGAGCGCTTTTAGAAAGTCCCCAATCTTCTCACCGGTTGTACCAGTCGTTATGAAACGATCAAATCTGCGAATGTATTGTTGATGCTGCACTACCCAACGGCAAAGATCTAATTTCTTCCCATCGTGAGCAATAAGGGCCAGGCTTTCATCTTCAGGAACTGTTCTATTTAATAGCTGCCGGCCATTTTCCTGGCTCGCAGTAGCTTCAAAGGCTAACCAGTGGAAGGCAGACGTTAGTGTTGGCAGGTATAGGACATCATTCCGTATGGCGCTTCTCACAAGCGCACGGTCTTCAGGATAGCTTTCCTCAAGATCCTCAGGATCCGCGAGAAAAATCAACGTCTTAACTCGGTCAGTTGATGCGCTTTCCTCGAGATGTTCAGTCATCTCTAAAATTCCCCCTCTCTTGCCGGGTCTAAGCGCATAACCGCGCAAATAGTTGTAACGAGATTCCCAGCGATTATCCCGGCTGCAGTATGCAGCAAAAGGATCTTCATCATTCAGTTGCTTCAAATTTTGACGTACCGCATCGTCAAGAATGCTGTCGAAGTATGTACCCCATGTTGCGAATAGAAATCTTTGTTCCAGGACTGCTGGAAACTCTTCCAACAGGATTGTTAAGGTGGGACCTTCATTCGGATTTCTGCGACGATAACGCCGGCTGGCTACCAATCCAAGAGCGTCAAAATCTGACTTATTGCGTTCTGGCCAACGCGGCCCTTCACTTTGAATATTTCTCTGCATAAAAACACCTCCACGCTGAAGATCAGCTTTCATGATCTCCTGAACCAAATAACGATTAAGTAACAGTCTGAAGTGAGCGAAAACTAGATTGGCCGCATCGTTTTCCGTAGTAACTCTCCAATATTGAGGTCACATGAATTGACTGCTTTCATGTCTCCAATTTTTCTAAAAAGACTCTTGGCTTTACGAAATTGTTTAAGTGCTTGCTCGGAGTGACCCAACTGCCTTTGAGCAAAAGCCATATTCCTATCGCAGGCAGCGATCTCTTTGGGCAGATCGAGGCCAAGGAAAACGATCTTTGCCTGTCGCCAATACTCGATTGCCTGTTTCAACGAGCCTTGCGCATAGGCGCGATGGCCCTGCCGAAATAATTTGTCACCATCAGCGTAGGTAGCGCCACACGCTATCGGAATGCGGCACTGATGTCCCCGTTGGCGCAGTTCAAAGCATTTGAATGACAACTTTGTATTTGTTCGCTCCGTAACGGGCGGGATTGGCCTCTTAAAAGCGCCTTTTATGTCGTAGGTCAAGCGACTATCAGTCTTTTCAATTACGGGTAACTCTGCCAACCTCCGACGAAATTGGCTGACGTATAGATCGGAGTGTGGAGCCTCATTGGGAATTATTTGTGCTAATAGTTGTTCGAAGTGCTCAGTCTTTGATAAGAGTTCCTGTAATTGGTTGTGACACCTGCTGCAATATTCCAAATGTGAGCGTGCTCGGTCGGGTTGAGCTGCGCTCGGTTCGTTATCGATAAAGCAGATTAGCTCTTCGTGTGACAAGTGGTTAATCATAAAACCCCGCATCATGGTTTTTGAGTGCAAATCTTTTGTAGTGCCCGCCATTTGTATACGCTGACTAGACTGATAGTGGTATCAAGTGCCTCGGCAATGTCCTGGTAAGTGAATCCCTCGGCGCTCATAACCAGAATCTCGCGCTCTCTTGAATTAAGCTGACTGAGGGCCTGTTTTGCTATTTCAACGTGTTCCAAGTCCTGAATTCCTCGCAGGCAGTCAGGCTGAGCGGCAACTAGTGATCTCGAGCGTGATAACTCACGTTTGTTTTTCCTAATCTTGTCAATACCACGGCTGGAAACTGCTTTAAAAAGCCACGATATCGGGTTGTTGATGGGTTTCCCATTACGGAGATTCAAATAAAACTCCACGAAAACGTCCTGTACCAGGTCTTCGAATTCAGCTGGGTTGCCAAGATTCTTCGCAGCGGCAAAACGCAATAGGGGAACCCGTAATGCCTCATACAACGCAGACACGTCGTCAATTAATTGTTCCAGCGTCGGCGGTCGTTCCATAGGAAAGTGCTGATTCTCAATCGAGAGGCAATCAGCCCTCACTTCTCATAATGGGAGGCGTTTGAGGAGGTCAATTTACTAACAACTTTTGAGGAAAAAATTACAAGTTTTTCACCTCTGCGCGTAGGTATGGCGAATCGCCGCACTGCGGCTGTTGAATACTGGTTCTTGATCGGCTTTCGGCGCAGGGTACAACTGTACCTCAGTTTCGCGCGCAATACTTCTCAAACGCTTGCGTAAGCTCCCCAGCGATCTGGTGCGCGTCGCGGCCTTCGATCTGATATCTCTCGAGCATGTAAACCAACTCGCCGTCTTTCAGCAGCGCGATCGACGGAGATGATGGTCCATAACCGGTGAAGTAGCTGCGAGCTCGTTCTGTGGCTTCGATATCAGCGCCGGCAAACACCGTCGCGACCTTATCTGGCTTTACTTCATTCTCAAGGGCGAGCGCCACCCCGGGACGCGCCTTTCCCGCCGCGCACCCACAAATTGAATTCACCACCACCATCAAAGTGCCTTTGCTATTTCGAATCGTATCGTCAACTTGCTCGGGCGTTCTGAGTTCTTCAACGCCGAGACGAGTCAAATCTTCGCGCATCGGGGCGATCATGATTTCGGGATATGGCATTTCGTGAGTCTCCTTAGAAATTTTTTGACCATAGTAGCATAAGCGCAGCAGTCCGTAGATGCCACACTCCTTGACCACCCGCCTCATTGACTTGTACAGTAACCCTGTACAACTCAGAAGAAGGTAATTTGAAATGCCAATACAAACTACTTACAGCAGTGCTCGTGCTAATCTGGCTAAGCTTTGTGATGAAGTGGTAGAGAACCAGAGAATCGTGATCATTAGTCGAAAAGGGAGACATGATGTCGCCCTTATTTCCGCGGACGAGTTATCCGGGTTGCTGGAAACGGTCCACCTTTTAAGATCTCCAAAGAATGCCAAGCGGTTACTGACTGCCCTAAACAGAGCAAAGACTAAAAAGCCAAGAGCAAAGAGCGTTGCCACTTTGCGCAAGGAGATCGGGCTTGGTTAGCCGTGAGAAGAGTGGGACTAAATCTACCAAGAAACGTCTAGCCGCCTTTGTCCCCGAGTTCATTGATGATTTACGTTATTGGGTGAACCAGGATCGAAGAATCGCGCTCAAAGTAATCGACCTCATTGAAGCCGTCATGCGCGAACCCTTTTCGGGAGCCGGCAAACCGGAACCTCTCAAGCATGTGCTGGCTGGCACCTGGTCCCGACGACTCACTCTCGAGCATCGCATCGTATATCTGGTTAGCAACAGCAGAATAGATTTTCTTCAAGCACGTTATCACTACTGAGCGGCTTGGGTGGAGATTTTTCGTGGGGCGTCGCCGTCGCCTTCGATTGTTATTCGCCAGACGTGGCCGGGGAGGGGGTAGTTGCCCATGCGCTCGGCCCACTCGATCACGATCACGGCGCGTTCGTCGTTTAACAGATCGTCGAGGTCGACGGCGTGGGCGGCGCTGGCGCCTTCGTCCAGACGATAGAGATCGATGTGATAGAGCTGCAAACGTCCGGCATGAGGGTTTACAAGCGTGAACGAAGGGCTCGTGACATCTTCCTCAGCGACTCCAAGTCCGGCGCAGATCCCCTTCACGAAAAGAGTTTTGCCGGCGCCTAATGGCCCGCTGAGTAAAAGAATCTCTCCGCCTTCCAGACGCGCGCCGATCTGATGGCCGTAGTTGAACGTCTCCTCTGGAGATTTGCTGACGAACTCGCCTGTAGGAATGTGGATAGCTATGGTTGTTCTCCACGCGGATCGAGAAAGCAGATCGCGTCGCTGAAATGTTCGCGAATATCTGAAGCGACCATCGTCCGCATTCCGAGTTTCTTCGCCGCGAAGTCACCTGCCAGGCCGCCGACATAAAGCGCTGTTATAGTCGCTGCAACCGGATCAGCGTGGTCCATCAGCGTCGCATAAGCTTGAGCAAGAAATCCGGAAATGAGACCGGTGAGTGTGTCGCCTGAGCCGCCGGTTCCGAGTCCTGCATTTCCAGTTGGGTTGATGAACACACGACCGTCGGGCACGGCTACCACAGGTCGCGATCCTTTGAGAACGAGAATAAGCTTGTGGGTAGTGGCAAACGCACGCGCAGCAGCGACACGATCGTCGAGTTCCGACTTTTTGTCCGCGCCGATCAATCTCAGCATCTCGCCCGGATGGGGAGTCAACACCAGCGGAGGGTGATTTGATCCACTGAGATCAGCAGGCCACGGCGCTAGTGAATTCAATCCATCGGCGTCGATCACGCAAGGCTTTGTGCGACGTTCGACGACAGTGCGGACAAATCTTCGCGTGCGCTCATCGTCGGAAGTCAGGCCTGGTCCAACTGCAACGACAGTAGCTTTTCCAGCAAGCTGAAAAAAATGACTTGCAGCCTCCTCGCTCACAGCGCCACGATCCGTCTCCGCTAATGCAGTAGTGATCACTTCCGGCATCGCGCTCGCGACTACAGAAGATTGCGCCGAAGCGGGCGTCGCGATCGTCACCAATCCCGCGCCCGAACGCATCGCGGCGTTTCCACACAAAGCCGCGGCGCCGGAATAACCACGCGATCCAGCGGCGATTAAAACGTGGCCATGCGTGTTCTTGTATGACTCGCGTGTGTAGCGTGTGCTCACCAGCCACTGGCGCGCGTCTTCTGCTTCCGTCAGAAACAACCACGGTTTGGCCGCTTCTATCAACGAAGAGGGAGAGCCGATGTCCGCGACGATCAGTTCGCCGCCAAAGTCGCTGGCGGGAGACAAAACATTAGCGGCCTTCGCGGCAGTGAATGTCACAGTGAGATCCGCCTGGATCGCCGGGCCGATGGGTTTTGCCTTGTCAGAATTAAGCCCTGAGGGAATGTCGATCGACAGTATGAGCGGGCGCGCGTCTGAAACGCGGTCACGCGCCTCGCGCAACATCGACAAGTGTTCGACGACTTTGAGGTAAACGCCTTCGAGTGGGCGCGTCAAACCCGTTCCGAAAAGCGCGTCGACGATGACATCGTAGGCGCGACGCGGCTTAGCTGTCTTTTCCCACTCAGCAACGGTGTCACATTCGATAAAGGTGAGCGGCGCAGGAGATTCCGGGGAACCGGCCTCGAAGCTTGCCAGGCGCCTGACTGACTCGAAGTTGGTGTGCGCGTCTCCTGCAGTCTCCGCAAGCTTGCCGAAGAGTACAACGCTGCAGTGCATGCCGGCGCGTGTCATTGCCCGGGCCAGTGCCGCGCCGTCCCCGCCGTTATTGCCTTTGCCACAAAGAATGAGCGCTCTCCTGTCGGTCAGATCATCGTCCAGGCGCACGCGAACGGCCTCGAGACAGGCGGCACTCGCGGCCTCCATCAGGAGCAGGGAAGACGTGTGGTAGTTCTCAACGGTGAGGCGGTCGATCTCGCGGATCTGTTCAGCGGAGAGTACGGGTTGCACGGCCACAGATTAACGCGGATTGACACGGATAAGGAAATACAAATCAGCGGCCATGGGCCGCCCCCCGCCTGCCCGCCGCTGCGCCAACCGTCCGTCTTTTCCAGGATACCTAAACTAAAGAACCAATCGCCCGCCATCTCCAGAAAAATTTTTTGAGCTACAAAAAGGCACAAAAGCACAAATAAGTTTGTGCTTTGTGCCTCTTTGTGACGAACAGGGTTATATCGTTATTGCGGCGCGGACGTTACTGCGATTCCCGGTTTGCGCCTGTTCAGTGGCGGGTGACAAGCCCGCCCCGATCAGGTACATCATCGTTTCACATACTTCTCTCGAGCCAGTACCCACTATCTGTCCCTTTTCATCTTCGAGAACGTAGATTCGGCCAGTCGAATCGAGGGGAAGAATCATTGGCCTCGTGTACATTTTCTTACTCTCCCGTGTTGAGTCTTACTACTTTTGATTGCGATTTTTGAAGCGGCGGCGAAGCGCGCCCGCAGTCCCGACGAGTCCGCTTCCCAGCAGGAACAAGCTGGCCGGCTCGGGAACCTCGGGGGTCTCGTTGGCTGGAGCAAATCCGCCAAGACGCCATTGGTTGATTTCAGAGAAGGTCGTTCCGTTCAGACCCTGCACTGTGACGCTGTTGATAACTGCGCCTTCGGCAGCCTCGATACCGAAGAAGTTCTGCCCGTTGGTGTCGACTGAGAAGACCTGGTTGAAAACCTGGCCGCCCGCGAGCGTGTAATTAACAGTGAACTGGACCTGCGTCGGAGGAGGTAAACCGGCGGTGACGTCGATGTTCAAGATTAGCTTGGTGAACGTGGCGCCGTTTTCAAGCTGAACGGTCACGTTTGAAAAGGGGATATTGCCTGTGCCGCCGACAAGCACTGCCTGACCGCCACTGACGCCCAGGTTTCCGCCAGTTGAAGTGAAATCGACGATGAAGCCTGCGCCGGAACCGTTGAAGTCACCCTGGACGAGCAGTCCTGAGTGAAGCAGATCGGGGTTATTGAACAACACGTTATCCGTGTTCTGGTTGTTTGGGTTTCCGGTGGTGATCGTAATGGGATCGGCCCAGGCTGTGGATGACGCCATCACCATGATTGCGAACGCCGCGGAGGCGAGTATCAGGCGTTGCAGGTTAAGAATACGGGGCATTGGGGGACTCCTTCAGTCTTTTTGTTCTCAAACTATAGGAAGGAAACTGTTAATAGAGGCGTGATTCCAACGAGGTTTCTCACGCAAAGGACGGCAAACAAAGCCTTATCTTTGCGCCTTTGCGCCTTTGCGAGGGAAGAATCTCCAGATCCGGCCAATGATAGTCTGTGCTTGAGAGACGCCAAACAGGAAAGTAACCGCGAAGTAGCAAGTGCCGTAAGCTCCAAGAACGACTATCGCGAGTGGAACCGGATGCCAGCCTCCGACCAGCATCTTGAGTCCCCACCCAACACCCGCTCCCAGCAACGCTCCAATCCACAGTTTGGCGGAGTATGAAAGCGACAAACCCGTGCGACCGATTCGTTTGTTAAGACTGTTCCGTAGCAGAACGAATTCAACCCACCCCGCGAATCCCGACGCGACAGTAATCCCCGCCGCTCCGAGTCTCGAACTGAGGCCGAGCAGACCCGGCAAGTGGATCGCGAAGAAATATCCGAGAATACTTCCCAATCCCACCCGAAACACGGCGAAAAGCAGCGGCGTACGAGTGTCCCGAAGCGCGTAATACGTCGACGAGTAAAGCCGGCCCAACGTCGACGCCAGCAACCCGACTGACGATCCCGCAAGTATGGTCCAAACGTAGACTGAATCGTCGCGCGTAAACTTACCCGTTTGATAAAGCACCGCCGCAATCACGTCGCCCAGTGCCAGAAACGCCACGGCCGAAGGAACGATGAAGAAGCTGATTCTTCTCAGTCCCTGATCCAAACGATGCCGCAGTGTTTCAGCAACCACTTCCGCCGCGCCGAGCGTGCGTGACATCGCCGGTAACTCCGCCGCGGAAACCGACATTCCGAAAAGGCTCACCGGCAGAGTGTAGAGGCTCTGAGCGTAGTTCAGAGCCACGACTGCTCCCTGGCCCAGGAAGCTTGCGAGAAATGCGTCGACGAACGCGCTGATCTGGACCACGCCACGACTCATGAACACCGGAAAGAAACTGTGAAGCACTTGCCTGACGTGCGAACTCGCGAGCGCGAGTGCAGGACGAAAGTTATCAATCAGCCGCAGCACCGTCGGGAGTTGAACGCCAAACTGGAGCGCACTACCGATAACCGATCCCCATGCAGTAGCCGCGGCGAGACTCGACAGATCCATGCGTCTGCCGAAGAACAGAAGCGCCGCGATGATGGCCGCATTCCAGGCGACAGGCGCCGTGTAGGAGATGAAAAACCGGTGGTGACTGTTGAGAACTCCGAGGCACCATGCGGAGAGAACGAGCAGCGCGGCTCCGGGAAAAAAGATCCGCACCAGCGTGATCGTTAACGCTCGTCTCTCTTCTTCAAAACCAGCCGCGATTAAAGTGACGATGTAGGGAGTTGCGAGTACGCCGATAAGGACGATGACGGCAGTCACCAAAGCGAGGATGGCGAAGATGGAGTTGGCGACACGCGCGGCCTCCTTCTCGTCGTCCTGAGCCAGCAGCTTCGCATAAACCGGAATGAAAGACGCTGAGAGCGCGCCTTCACCAAACACGTTTTGAAGGAAGTTTGGAATTCGGAAGGCGGCGCTGAACGCGTCGCCTTCAGCGGAGCTGCCAAAGTAGTGTGCGAAGATTCGCTGGCGGGCGAGGCCGACCACGCGGCTGATGAGAATTCCGGAACCTACGAAGAAAGCAGACCGGCCGGTACTGGCCTCGGTGGAAAGAGGTGTGCGAACGGGTTGTTGCTCACTCGTAGCTTCGGGTGAGCCGACCTGCTCCAGCGTTTCACCTGCGATGGCTCCGGGAGCTTCGTCCTTCATCTTATGCTCTTCTCTGTGCAACCTCTGTGTTCTCTGTGTCTCTGTGGTTCGCTATTGCTTGGAAAAAACAACCACCGAGACACAGAGAACACAGAGGTTGCACAGAGGAGAAGTCGCCTCTCAAAGAGCGTACTCCTTAATCTTGTTGAGGAGCGTTTTGTAACTGACACCAAGATCTTCGGCGGTTTTACTCTTGTTACCCAGATTTGCTTCCAGGGCGCGCCGGATCTTTTTGCGTTCGACAAGATGCAGAGCGCGATGGGCCACTTCGGAAAGTGTGCCCGATAGATCGAGTTGTTCGAGAGTTTCCGGCGCGGCCGATGGTCCAAGCCCGAGGTCAGCAGGCTGAAGCATTAGCGAATCCGAGATGATACACGCGCGCTCGATCGCGTTTTCCAGCTCACGAACGTTTCCAGGCCAATGGTGTTGTTTCAAGGCGACGATTGATTCAGGAGTCAACTCAGCCTCACGGCCACGCAGCTCGCGCCCGATCGACGCTGCAAAGTGACGCGCCAGCAGCACAATGTCGTCGCCGCGATCTCGGAGTGGCGGGACTTCAATCGGAAACACCGCCAGGCGGAAGAACAGGTCGCCACGAAACTGCCCATTCTCGACCGCCGTTTTCAAGTCTTTGTTGGTCGCAGCCACAACGCGAACATCGACAGCCACTGGCGCACGCCCGCCAATCCGATCGACCATCTTTTCCTCAATCGCGCGCAACAGTTTCCCCTGGACCGCCAGTGGTAACTCTCCAATCTCGTCGAGAAATACGGTGCCGCCCGAAGCAAGTTCAAATTTACCCTGACGTCGATCGCTGGCGCCGGTAAACGCGCCGCGCTCGTGGCCAAACAGTTCGTTCTCGATCAGGGTTTCAGGAATGGCGGCGCAGTTGACCGCTACGAACGGATGGTCGCGCCGGGCCGAGAGATGATGGACCGCGCGCGCGAAGAGTTCTTTGCCCGTACCGGATTCACCGAGAAGCAACACGGTGGCTTCTGTTTGCGCGACACGTTGAGTTTCTCCCACCGCACGCTTCAGCGTTTCCGACTCGCCGAGAATTCGTGGGAAGCCGTAGCGGCGTGACCATTCTTCGCGCAGTAGAACGTTCTCGGTTCTGAGTCTGGCCTGTTCCAGCGCTCGCTCAACCAGGAGTAGAAGATGATTCGAATCGACTGGCTTCTGTAAGAAATCGTGAGCACCGTCTTTCATCGCCTGCACCGCTTCGTCGATGGAACCGAAGGCGGTCATGACGATCACGGGCACGTCAGCATCCGCGGCTCGCGCCGCACGCAGCACGTCCAAACCGGAGCCGTTTGGCATGCGCAGATCAGTGAGTACGAGCCGGTGACGGGAAGTTGCGATCTCGTTGAGCGCCGCGCGGGCGTCAATCGCTTCCGTTACGCTGTATCCGGCATTTTCGAGAGTTAGTCGCAGTACGCGACGGAGACTGTCTT
>JAICGZ010000124.1 GCA_025922875.1 Pyrinomonadaceae bacterium | reverse complement strand
GTGAGTGCTGGTAAATAACTGATGCAGACTAGCCTAGGGTTTCGGATTCAGTCAAGCAAGGCGTGGCAACGCGGTACAGATTGGCGCGGCCACGCCTGCCTATCAACTCGATCATCCTACCTTCGCGCAGACAATACGCCATCTTCTGGGCCAACTCCCTTCCGGTAGCAATCCTCGTAGCGAGATCGCTCGTTGTGAATGACTCCAGTCCTTCCGGAAGCAACCGTAGCCAGTCCGCTGACTCACCAAATAATCGGCGATCCGTCACCCCTAACAATTGACGTCCTTCAATAACCCATCCTCTGCTGCGCCATTTTCGCTTCCCGTCGTATCGCCTCACCTCTTCCTGTCTGATCATCAATACTTCAAGCGAAAAATTCGGGTTTGACAGCAACTGCGGAATACTAACCAGTTCCCAAAAGAGATCCTCCAACCGGCCTCTCTTGGGTGATTTGCGGCGAATCGCTCGACCGCGACCACCGCTGGCCGTCCGTACGATCCATTTCTCCTGGACGATGGGATAAATCAATCGTACCTGATGCGCGTCACATAGCCTGGTAAGCTTTGACTTGATCGATGAGAAATTACGCGTCTGGATCTCGATCAACAGAGCGTCGCGAACGATGTCGATCACAAACCCGTCAACCGGAACTTCGAATCGATCTCCCGGCCGCGCATACCACTGTTTCAGTGACGCGTGTAGCGGCTTCTCATTCAGTAAACCGATTCCTGACATCTGCACCCGATTTTACTGGGTCAGTTTGACCCGCTTCTGTCGCACGCATATACCTGTCGCACGCATATACCTTGACACGGCGGCAAGGTGGAGTTATAAGTCCGCACCCAAGGGTGCACTGTTAGCTTAGACCGTTTCGCGCGCACCTCGTTCAACCTTCCTCTGCCGTTTCACCCGGCGAACCAGCAGGGATCTTGATCTTCTACCATCGATCATCCCAATCACATGGGTTGATAGGGCCTTTACATTAACCCGCAGGTCGAACCGATTACACCTGCCTCATCAGGAGAACCAACCATGCCATCAAGTGGAGGTCAAAAGCTCATAACTCTATCCCAGGTTGCTCCGGGCGCGACAGTAGGAAGCAAATGGAACAACGCTAACGCGGAGGTGTACAGCCTCCATGCGTGGCCAGTCGTCAGTGCAGGCGTCAACGCCTCCGCGCAGATAACAAAGACCAGCTTCGTCGTCCACGGCAACCCGTCGGAGCGCGAGCTGCATTTCTGGGTGAAGAACACCGGGACAACACAAGTCGACATTGCCGTCTGGGCCTTCTGGTGGAACGCCTGAGTCGTTCCGTCCTGGCCTGATCGCACATCGAGCACGCCCGAGTCCTCTCGGCGAGGACCGGATCGCTCGAACCGCACACTCCTGAAATTCGGAGGTAAACGAACATGGCACTTCAAGGCGTTAAGATTCTCACCTTCACAAATGTTCAGCCGGGAGCAACGGTGCATGGCTGGTGGAACAACGCAAACAGCGAAGTATATCGACTGAATGCCTGGCCGAACGTAGCGGCAGGCGTCAACGCGTCTGCTGAGATCACGGCGATCAACGGTAAAGTGCACGGAAACCCTTCGGAGCGTGAGCTCCATTTCGACGTGAAGAACACCGGAGCGACGGCGATCGATATCGATGTGTGGGCGTTGGCGTGGAACTGGTCGTTGCAGGACATGCTCGACTCGGTGCGCGCGGAGTTCGGCGTCCCCGCGTTAGGAGGCGCCACTGTTACCGCACAAGGGATCAAGGAAGTGGGGGTGTCTGGCATTCGCAAGCATGGGAGCTCCGTCCCAGTGGAGACCGGTGATCGCTGGCATCTCGGATCGGACACGAAAGCGATGACGGCGACGTTGCTCGCCGTGCTGGCGCAGAAAGGCATGGTCGGCATGGACACGACTGTGCCGCAGGCGTTCCCCGAATGGAGTCAATCCATGAAGTCAATGTTCAAGGATGCGACGTTTGAGCGGCTGATGGCACACCGATCGGCGATTCTTAACATGTCCGCGGAAGAGTCCGCGGCGCTCTCTGACACGAGCAAGACCGTTACCGAGCGCCGCCGCAAGTTCGCGCAACTGGTAACCCATCGGGAACATGACGATCCGGAGGTGATCTTCGATGCTCCGGGTTTCATCTTCAGCTACCAGAATTCAAACTACGTTTTGGCGGCCGCGATGATGGAGCGCATCACCGGCAAATCATGGGAAGACATGATGAAGACGGAACTGTTCCAGCCGCTTGGGATGACCACGGCGGGGTTCGGCGCGCCCGGTAGCGCAAACGACGTGGAGGAACCGTGGGGCCACAGCGACGCGTCCGGACAGCGCGTCGCGACGAAGGGCGACAACACGCCCGGCCTCGGGCCTGCAGGCACTGTGCATGCGTCGCTGCAGGACTGGGCCAAGTTCATCCGCCTTCACCTGGATGGTTCCGAGGGTTCTCTCACCTTGTCGGCCACGTCGCTAACGCGGCTCCACACTCAGTGGCCACCGAACACCCTGTACATGAATCGTTACGGTTGGGGGTGGATCATGTTTGACGATTTCGGCGCCGTTGCGCTCGGCCATGACGGATCTAACACCCTCTGGTATTGCAGCTGCCAGGTTCTTCCGGGCAAAGGACTGGCATTCCTCGCCGTATCTAACATTGGTGGGGGCAATTTCGGTAACGGAGGACTCGCCTGCGGGAAAATTATTCAGAAACTCCGGGAACGTCAGTTCCAGATGTAGCTGACTTCCGGCGGAACCAGTTCTGTTCAGTTGCGAAATAGGTCCACCAGATCGCAAACAACTGAAACGGGACTCTGATTAACAGGTAAACCGGACCAGCGCCATGACCTCCGAATTCGACGCGATTGAAAGCGGAGTAAATATTCGCAGGCAGAAGGCCTATCAGCATTAGGATTAGAAGGAACCCTGTTAGTTTCGTAAGACGAGGAATCCAGACGCCGATAGCTCCGAGCAGCTCCAGTACTCCGGTGAGATAAATAAGTTCGATTCGATAAGGGATAGCGGGTGGCAGCATCTCTGCCATCGCCGCAGTACGAATGAAGTGACCGATTGAACTGAAAAGAAAGAACAGCGAAAGACCAACTCTTGCGCGCTTCGCCGGAGTAAGTTGAATACGAGGAAACCACTTACCGATTAGAGTGAGTATCAAGTACGGGAAGGTGAGAAGCAGAAATAGAAATAAGAGAGTCATTGGTGCGCTTTGCCTCTCCTTACCGGGAAGATCTTTCGCGCAAAGACGCAAAGGAACGCAAAGCGCTACCGCGTTTCAAAAGACTTTCTTTGCGCCCTTTGCGCGAGAAAGCATTCGTTTGCCTCAAGTTAGAAATGATAACTGAAACCAAATACCCCATGATGTGTGCGTAACAGAGATTCCGCAATGCCTGCAGATACTTTGCCCTGCTGCCTGGTGCGCGTGAACTTGTACTCGCCGAACACATACCACCCTCTCCACAGTTTAAACTCCGCACCACCAGCCGCCTGCCAGCCTATGCGTCCGATCTCATACTGCTCCTGCCCTGCTCCTTCGATGCGGCTCTCTGTGTGAGGCAGTGTCGGACCGACCCCCACGCGCGCAGCCACGATCACGCGACCATCCGGCGCATCCACATCGCGCATCATGCGGTGGCGAGCGGCGACGTTAAAGAGCAATAAATTGACGCCATGCGAAATCGAGTATTGCTGGACGATGTCGCCAAGTGGAAGTTCACCGCTGATGGGATTGTTACGGTGACGTCCAGTGACACGAACTTGTTGTTGTGGATCGGAGAACACTTTCAAGTGAATGAACTCCGCCTCGAACCCGAGAAACGGTATCCGGCCCGGAAAATATCCTCCGCGAAATCCGTAATACAACGGCGGATCGAACGATCGGGAGCTGAAGCGCACGCGTTCGAAAGTCAGGTCATTGCCTAACGTTGGCTGCGAAATCGTCAGGTCAGACGCGCCTGTGTGCGCCCCGCCGAGGTAACCGGCGATCACCCACCCTCCATCGTCGTCCAGGTTTTGAGCTGTGCCGCACAGCGCTACGCCAAGAATCAAGATTGCCAGGAATATGAGTTTCCCGCTGAGTCTCATTATCTTGTTCGTCCTGCAGTCTTGTAATCCTGTACTAATTTATCTCTAAACGGCAACAGGCAATCTGCTCCGGAACAGATTGCCTGTAGCACTGAAATGTTGGTCCAGCCGATTGTCTGAGATCCTATTCCGCGAATTCCAATTCCTCTGCTGGTCTATCTTTGCAGTGACATTTGCCACCCGCGTCCTGATAACAGTGATCGTTTCCTTCACATACTTTTTGGCCGTTTTCATAACAGGTGCAGGCGTACACCACACCGGCTCCTACATTACACAGTGTGATCACAAGCGCAGCGATCATCGCAAGCCTCTTCATTGCTTCTCTCCTTTACGAAATCTGAGTTGAGGTTGGTGGGTTGTGAGTGTTGGCACAGCACAACCATAGAGACGCAGATCTTTTCTTTGCCGATGGCGGCCCGCGACAGCTGTGAGATGCCCACCAGTGAAAGTCTATGAAATCCATAAGTGCCTAATTGGATCGTGCCGTGACTGTCTTCGTCGCAGTTGACTCTATCGCCGCGCGGCAAATCGCCGCCTGCGCCGCAAGAGACAGCGCTTTTTTATTGACGGCTTTAGCGAGAGAAACTGCCTGGTTGAAATCCAGTTTGACTAATAAATCCGTGAGTCCGCCGTTGCGCGGATAAGTAGCCTTGACCGACTTTAGCCCTCCGCCCTCTGAATTTTTCCAACTCAAGTTAAGAGCGTCGCCGGCACCCGGCGGGGCCATCAGAATCCATGCAGTTTCTTCCTGGTTGACTTTGTTCATGATTTGAACGGCTAAAGTGATCGCCTCAGAAACTCTTATCGGATCGCTTTTGGCAAATGCTGACGCAACGCGCAACGTAGCGGCGGAAAGTTCAACTGTCGGATCCGCTTTGCTCACCAGAGACTGAGCGGTGTTAAGTGTTTGCAATCCACTTTGAGAATCACCGGCGTCGATAAGCGCGCGTCCGATGCGGGCGAGCGCGCCGATACGCAACTCCGGTGTTTTGAGTTGGTTTGCGAGCGTTAGCGCATCCTGCAATTTCTCCTTTTCAACCAGCTCATTAGCGAGCCGGAAGTTCAGCGGTTCGAGAATCATCGCGCGCTTTTCCGCGTCATCGATTTTGGCGGCAACGTCTTTTCCTTTTTCGTATTGACGTAGCTGTAAGAGCTTGAACGAAGCTGATAGATAGAGACTGTCGCGCAAATCACCCTGCGGCGCGGCCGCGGCTTTTTCAATGAGACTGTCGATCACGGTTGTGCCTGCTTCTGCATCTTCGACAGGTGGACGCGAAGGAAAAGGCCGCCCGCCATCTCGAAGTTCCTGCTCAACGCGAACGAGTGCTTGTTGCAAGTCGCTGCTTCCGCGCGGCCAATCAGCTTGCATGCTGGGAAGCAACTGCTGAATCACCGAATGAAGTGCAGCCAGCTGTGCCTGCACCAGATTGCGATCTTGAGTGGACTCTGCACTGGCCGGTAGTTGTTGCAAGTTCTCGACGATCGCGTTTACAGCGAAGGCGAGAACCATGCGCCTGAGATCCTGGGAAGTATTTTGCCGGGGTTCATTCTTTTCACGATCCCAGACAACTCCGTTGAAGTAGAAGTCGTGAGGCTGGTACGCATAATCCCAAAGGACCATCACGTCGAAGAGCCTGGCCGGATGTTGCGCAGATGCTTCTCTTATCGCCGCGGCGAACAGCCCATCCGCGGCTGCACTGTCCTTCGCTCGCAGTTTTATGAGAAAGAGCCGCAGCCGTTGCGACAGTCCGTCTTGAAGTGAATAGCCGGCGGTGGCGGCGGCGCGTTTCGGATCTGTCGCCAACAAATTCTCAGCTATGTACAAAAGCGCTTCGGCATTCGGAGTGGCTACGCCTTGCCGTTGCATGGCTTTCTCATCAGCAGTGGGAATCTCGTCCGGTAAATCGTGAATCAGTTGATTTGCGAGGGGCGGTTCATGCTTTGCAATGCGCGACAGCACAATGCGTCTCAATGTTCGCTTCTGAGTTGCTAATCGCTCTGGATCACTTTCCGAAAGTTTATCGATCTCCTTGAAGCCGCGGACTAACACTGAACGCCCTTGATCCGGATCGACGAGCCAAAACGCGTCACCAATCTCCGCGAGTACTCTGACTCGCTCCGTGATGTTCTCGATCTCATTGGCACTCTGAGCGAGCGAGTGAAGGAGTGAAATTGCGCTCAGACGCAACTCTTCCGCTTCTCGGGTGATCGAGGGTTGAGTCTTCGACGACTTGGTGGATTTTTGATCGCGCTGCTGCGATACCGCCGGCATCAGGAAGGTTGATGCCAACAACACCAACAAAACGACTCGCACAAAGAACATGAGATCCTCCTGCGTGGTTATTTAGCCGCAAGAATTGCTTCCTGCCTGCTAAGGGCAGTCGTCGTATTGCTATCAGGGTTAGCGGGCATAACTAACCGGTACCAGTTTTTAGGCGGAAACGGTGTGACCAGCAATTCACCTTTCGCACCCAGACCAGCGACAAATGGATAAAACGTCCCGTCTCCTTTACGTGTCCAACTCGGCTGTAAGAGCGAGAGTTTGTTGCCTTCTCGATCGGCGAGGTAAATCGAACCGTCGACCAGCGGCACCATGATATTTCCGTTAGCGGGATCAATCACCGGATCGAGCGCCACGATCCGCGCGTCGGCCCCATCAGCCATCGATGAGATATATTTTCTTTTTTGGATCGCTTCCATCAAACGATCGATCTCGGGTGCTTCGAGACGCCGTTCAAACAACAGTGCGCCATCAGGACTATACTTTTGAATCAACGGCGTCAGCATGAAGCTGACATACAGATTGCCCTCTTTGTCTGTGGACAAACGCACGCGATTGAAGGCGATCTTGTAAGGATCATCTTTGTCGCTGAATGCTGCTCCGTAGACGTCAGAGAATTTCTTTAGTTGGCCAAAGGAGCGCAGCTTCTTACCGGAATTCGAATAGACCGTGATGAGATGTCCCTCCTGAGGTTGTCCCAGGTAGAGCTGGTTCTGGACGCCAACTGCAAGACCCTGGTAATCGGCCACACCAATTTCGCCAAGATAATTACCCGCCTGGTCCAACTTTACAATACGCTCGTTCCCGCCATCCTGCACGAAGATGGTCCCATGGCGGCCCACATCGATGTTTCCCGGGTGGAACAGTCGACCTGGACCCGAACCAATGCGGCCAAGTTCTCTTTCAACCTCCGTGTTGTCCTTCAGAACGAGGATCCGATTACCTTCGAAATCAGTGAGAAAATATTTGCCCTGATACGTCGCGACATCGTAAGCGGTGAAAGGAATGTGCCGGAACACCTCCTCGTAGACGCCGTTCGTAGTATTCGGCCTGGCTTTTATATTGGCGTCGACTTTTATAACTGAGACAGCAGAACTGTTTCGTTCCGCCGCATAAGATTTCAGGGGCGATATATTGACTACCGTTCTGCGCGCATCGGTTTCAACAACCGCGACGCTTTTCTCTTCGACCTGCTCGTCACTGGTGTATTCCAGTTGAGGTAATTGTTCGTTAGCGATGTAAGCCGCTGAGCTGATGTGCTTCGCTTCAAGTTGCTGAAGCACATCACTCCGCGAAAAATTAAAGTCAAAAATAAGAACGGCGTGATTGTCACCTTTGAGTTGATCACGCCGGAACTTCTCATATTCCTCGAGATATCGTGGCAAGCTACACACCGAACACTCGGCGGTGAAGAAAACATAATGCGTCGGCGCGCCGGCTCCGGAACGAAGCTGGTCCATAGATGTCGCCGCTAAGGTTCGCGCGTCCAGAAGTGGATAGGAACCAACTCGTTTACCGTCCCTGAGAGTTGTCTGCGGATGGGCGGATTGCTCAAACGGATCTACCCGGAGGAATTCCATCGCAACGAGCTGACGCAAATCCTCCGCGGTCACAGCACGACGCGTTGAAAAGCGACACAATCCTTGCTGGTCGAAAACAAATACACCACTTTCGCCCAATCGGAGCCCGAGTTGATTCTGAATTTGCTGATCTTCATCAACGATCACGTCGTAACTGACTAACGACTTATCGATCAAAATCTTCAGGTCAGTTATGTCTTCCTGAACGATGGCGGTGATTCCGAGCCCATCTTTTTTGTGCCGCCGCGAAAGGATTTCGCCGTACTTCACCAATTCCGTCGAGAACCCAGGCGCTTGCGCGGACGAGAAATAGAGAATGAGGTTGGTGGGATTTTTTGTTGCCAACTCCACCGTCTCCTTCCCCATCAGGCTCTTACCTTTCAGCGTCGGAAGCCGGTCTCCGTATCTCAATAGCGATCTGGTGTTTTTAGAGACAAACAAATTTGAGGACCAACGTAGTGCTACTACATTTATGGCGAGCAACGCTACAACGATGACCAGAACAATAAGGCGGCCGCGTGTTAGTAAGCCCATGAGAACTCCCACTTTTTTTGGAGCTGTTGCGTGGACACAGAACGGCCTAAGGTTGCGCCCTCCGATGTTGCGAAAGGCAACCGTTGAGGATCCGCTTCCTGCACACAACTCAAGGTCAGCAGGGGGCAAGCACCATCAAGCTATGATTAGACTCGAGGGGAAACGCACGGGGAAACGTACAAAGGGAACTTATAAACGAGGGCTCTTCTTTCTGGGACAGATTATGATGGGAGGTTTCCGCTACGATTGGCGCGCAGTATAGGACTGACACGTTTGTCTGTCAATACGAATTTTTAGATTGCTAGTTTGAAATTCGGGTCAGAGTTCAGCCTTCTCTGTGAAGAAGCGACAATAGACTTTTAGCGCAAGCTGCTTGAACTCTAAACTGCATCAGCTCTACTTCAACCGGTTGTACTTCTTCATCACTTCTTTCAGTCGATCGTGTGGTATCGCATAGACCGTGTTGCCGTTGACGCCGGTCATCGTTTCAGCCGCAACCATCGCGTTGATGATGGCTTCTTCAGTTGTTTGCACGGTCGCGGCGAAGATCGGGTTGATGCGATCGTTAGGCAGCATCTTCAAATTCGCTAAAGTCGTTTCTTTACCTGCACCCGCATTAGCGGTCGAGAAAGCGATAAAGATATCGCCCGATGAATTGCCGCCAATGCCGCCGTTTCTCGCAATGCCGAGCGCCGCGCGTTTCACAACTCGCTTCAGTTGATGCGGAAGCAGCGGAGCGTCTGTCGCAACGACCACGATAATCGATCCTGTATCCGCCGGAACTTCCTTCGGCATCAGATCCGTAATCTCACGACCCACGGGCACACCTGCGATCGTCAAACCGCTCCGCGCTCCGTAGTTCGCCTGCACCAGAACTCCCACTGTATAACTCACACCCTCGATGTCGAACTTTCGCGATGCGGTGCCTATTCCACCTTTGAACTGATGGACCACCATGCCCGTGCCGCCGCCGGTGTTTCCTTCCGCAACGGCGCCTGACGCAGCCTGGTCCAACGATTGGGCCACGTGTTCGGGCTTAACATGAAAACCGTTGATGTCATTCAAAAATCCATCCCAGGTCTCAGCGACTATGGGTAATGACCACGGCTGAAAAGTCTTGCCCTGTTTTTTCATCTGCCACGCTATGACGGCATCGCGCACTGTGCCGACACTGTGTGTATTTGTGATCATGATCGGGCCTTCGATGAAGCCGGATTCTTCGACCCATGTGGTACCCGTCATCTCGCCGTTTCCGTTCAACGTAAACCATGCGCCGAAGACTTGATCGGTTGAATTCTTCCCTCGCGGCAGGACGGCGGTTACACCTGTTCGCACCGGACCTTTTCCGGGGACGAGTTTGCCCTCACCTGAAATGAGAGTTACTTGCCCGACTTCTACGCCCGCCACATCTGTAATCGCATTCAAGGCTGCTGGAGTTCCGTCGAACGGAATCCCGAGGTCGCGTGCTCGCGGCTTCGTGGGTTTAGTTTGCGCCGCCGAAGTTCCAATGTATAGAACCAGACTTACGATCAATACCAGGGCTTTGATCAACATGAGCGATCGCTCCTTTACTGGTGTTCCTAAGAAAGGCTCGCCATTGTAATACCGTCTCAGAAACAATTCCTCAACACGTTATTGACGCGTTGAGAAAACCTTTCGTCTTTCATCGTACCGAGCGGCGCTGTTAACTGGCGTTAAATCCGCCGTAAGAACCAGGGGGAATTACTCGTGAAATTACTGAAGTACTCACCAACTGCGAGCAGTGACACTGACTCGCAGCCTGAAAATCGCATTCAACAACTCGTTCAACTCGCTAGGGCTTTAACAACCGAGGTCGAATCTCTCCGCACCGAGGTCGCCACTGTTCCGCAGTCACCTAAACAGATCGACCTCGATAACGACGGCATCGACTTCTACCAGGAAATTGAACGATACGAAATCGACTTGATCGAAAGCGCGCTGAATGTGTGTGATGGTAATCAAAGCCGGGCAGCAAGGTTGTTGCGGATGAAGGCGACAACGCTGAACGCGAAGATCAAACACTACGGACTCCACCCGGCGCGATCGATCACGCTGCAGCGCACAAACGTTCAGGTCCCGAGCTAGTACTCGCAAAGTTTGCTTTGTAAATACGGCCGTGAAACTTCAACGATTTGGATCGACTCAAAGCTTTGGATCGCCGCGACAGTAGGTGGCATCGATCAACAAAGCACTGCGACAGGTCAGAACCTTAATGACCAACTCTTTCAGAACGTTCCCGTCCAGCGACAGGTGTCGAGTCTGTTTATCTTTCGCCAGGAGCGACAGATAGCATCAACGGCGGGCGTGACAATCCATCAGTTGCCGGCGGCTCTGCACTCGACAATCTCTACAATTGAAGTTATTAATTATGGCAGCATCTCCCATCAGACGTGATTTTCTTGATGTCCTCTACTGCGAGATAAAAAGTCTTGACGTCATCGGACGGACTTCGGATTCCTTCGGCGTCGTACCGCATGGCTACCCTATTTGAGATTTTCACGGTCACACACACGCGGTCATTCAGCTTGATGCCCTCGAATTCTTTGGTGGTAAAGATCAGATGATCCACCACTATCTCGCTTCCCTCGTACTTACCTTCACAAACTCTGTCGACCCGGTATTTCGCCAACCGGTAAACAGCCAGCAAGCCGCTGGCGAATCCGAGGTCTGGTGCGAGTTTCTTTAAAGTGCCCTCGAAAACAATGATATTTGTTGGTATGGGCTTCATAGGTATCTGCCCCTTGTTAACTTGTTGACAACTGGGGAACGCGAGCAGAACCAAGACTACCGCAAACGCCAGCGCTCGATCAGTATTTCCTTGGTTTTTGTTTTTCATACTTAACAATATTGACAACAGAATTGTTTCTTACCGTAACATCATAAACGACCGTTGAGTATTCAAAGCTCGCGACACTACCCTGTTGCACCTGAACGGGGAGTTTTCGCACGCGCGGCTGTTCCCACCAACCGGTAAAATCAGATAAAACATTGCTCTCGAATTCCGTTGCCTGGGAATGACCCCAGTCAAAGATTTCCTGCTCGGTCATTGCTATTGGACCAGGTAGTCGCCCATGCGGATTGTACTCGTTAACATAAGGGAGAAATTGAAATTTTTCCCGATAATAATACTCGTCAATGACATGACCGAGTGAGGCGGCAGCGAATTTAGGATCTGCTTTTTTGAACTGGTCATAATCATCAACATCAAGTTTACGTTGGGGATAGCTATCGAAGAAAACACCCGGTTGGCTGCGTCCCGTGTCGATTTTAACCGCGGCCCTTGAATCCCCTATCACTTGCGCGAGCTTATTGGCGAACCACGTCGACGTTCCGCTCGCGTTTCGCTTAGACCCTGGAACAATCGTCACTTTCCCCGTTAGCTTATCGCGGTGGAGCTTCAGACCGGTAATTCTTTCCAGCTCCGCCACGATGTAATCGGCATCGTTTCCGGTGAGGTACAAGTCACGCCCGGTGGGATCGATAAACTTCAGTGGGTTATTTTGCACGTACGAATACCGGTTGAAATTCTGCGGATCCGCCGGCGTAAACTTACCCGGATCGCTTCCAGTGAACCTTCCCTGAATGCTCGAATAGAATCGCGCTCCGAAGTAGTCCAGCCCGGTTTCGACGTCACGCTCCTGAGAGGTAAATTGTTGTCGTACGTTGTCACCGGACGAATACCCCTGCGCTGCGGTACGACCGCCCGTCCCCGCAAACAGTTCTTCTCCAAAAGGCAAATAGTCATGACGTCTCACGCTCGCCAAACTTCCCGTTTGATCAATAATCATCCGCGGTGTGCCCAAGTGATCTGTTACGAGCCAATAAATCTTGCCGTTTGGTAGCGTTGCTACCTCACTTGCCGACAACGCTCGGTTGTAAACTCTAATCTCATCAAGCTTGCCCGCGTAATAACCATAGACCTGCCCGCCAATATAAGCAGGATTGAGATTCACAAAGCTCATCGGACTCGTTAACCCGGTGCGCACCAAAGTACCGTTTATGTATAGTTTTGGTTGTTTGTTCTCATACACAATCGTGACGTGCGTCCAACCACTGAGACTCCCCGAATGGACCAGAGTCGCAGGCATGTAATTATCCGCATGTTCATAGACGGTGACGCCGTTCGTCCCGATAGAAACACCCGCACCTGCATGGCCGTTGTTATGCCACTGCGGCCAAAGCGCATATCTCTGGCCGGAAGTGCCGCCGTATCCGCTCGTGCTTTCGCTATCGATTTCATGCGTTGCCGTTGGTTGTACCCAAAAGGAGAGTGTGAAGTTATTCGTTAGGTCAGCGATACCATTGTTCGTAACCATATCGTTGGCGCCATCAAACGCGACCGCAGCACCTGCTTGTCCCGCAGACCACGTTGGACCATTCGTCAGTGTTCCCGCATGACCGCCACCTGATGAATCGGCGGCTGTCGTTCCAATGTTCTCATCGAACTTCCAGTAAGCAACCAGACCCGAGGTCGGTGCAGGGGAACCACCGTCTGCCGTGATAAGCAACTGCCCGCCGCGATAGCCGTATTCCTTTTGCGGATTGGTCGCCGCACTGCCAGCCGCATACTCGGCCAGCAACTCGCCTTTAATGCCGTAAACATGCCAGGTCGTGACGCCATTCACCGCACGCGTGATTCGCTGGTTACTACCGTCGTAGGTGTTAACTTGCACCTGGCTGTTCCAGCCGGCAGCCGAGGTGATTCTGTTCTCAGCATCGTAAGTCCGATTACCTGCCCCACTGTAAGTATCATTTGTCAGGTTACCCGCGTTGTCGTAGGTCATCGCTCCTGGCTGTCCGGCAGGCACGCCAAGTTGATTATTAGCAGAGTTGATTGTGAACAACTTGTTATTGATGCCGACGCCGTTCGTACCACTAGCGTCGATGATCCGGTTACCCCACGCATCAGGGTAACTGTAGCTCTGAACGGATTGATGCGACTGAGCTTGCGTGTTACTGACAAAATATTCATTAGTCGAGGTTAGCCTGTTAAGGGAATCATAGTTGTAAGTTTGCCGGTGAATGGCCCAACTGTTGGTTTGCTCATCCAGAGGAATATAAGTATCGGCAAGGAGCAAATTGCCATTGTTGTCGGGTCCGCTGGTTCCGTAGCCATAAGTGCCGTCGTAAAAATATTGCAAGGCTCCCCGGTTCCACGAACCATTGACGTCCGAATTAGTTGACACGCGCACATCCCACAGTTGCGAGCGTATGTTGTACTGCAGTTTGTGATAGAGGGCGGTTCCTGTTCCGAAGAGTTCCTGCGTGATCTGCCCCGCGGGATTATAGAGAAAGGTAGACGCATACGACCGGGTAGTCCCATCGCCGAGGTTACCGCTGAAATTAGTCGTGCGGCCCGCACTGTCGTATACATAATTCGCGGTGTGGCCGGAAGGGTAGGTTATTGCAGTCGCATCGCCGGCAAGGTTGTAACTGGCACTCACCGGGTAGTTCACACTTCCGGTTTGTTGAATCTTCAGCCCGTTTCGGCCCAACGCATCGTAGCTAAAATAGTCGCCCGCACTGCTTCCGGTCCCATACGTTACGCCCACTTGTCGCCCGATCGCCGAGCCGCGTAAGAAGGTGGGAGCGCCTGAAGGCAGCGACTGCAAATCGTAAAAGAAAGTCACTTCATTGCTGGCGCCAACTGCGGATGGTAAAGCCGGACTATTGTGCGTCGTCGCAGTGGTGGAGTTGGAGCTGTTATACCAGCGCCGCGTCGGACGGTTCAGGGCATCATAGGCATAGTGCGTGGACACATTCCGGGCATCAGTTCTTACTAAAAGGTTTCCTCCATTGTCATACTGGTAACTGGTCGTTCCACTCTCAGGGTTAACAGCGGCCGTGAGCTGGTTGAGCGAGTTGTAGGTGAAGGTACGAGTTTGTGTTCCTTGAGTAACCGACTTCAGATTATCAAACACGTCATAGCTATAACTCGTTAGATAGTTGAATCCGTTTGGATCCTCGTACACGTGCTTCGTGTGGCCGAGAGCGTCCATTATGCTCTTACGTTTTCTGAGCTTCGGATCGGTAACGGTGATGGCGTTCGCGTCATAGCTAGTGCTCACCACTGCGTTATCAGGATAGGTCACTGAAATAATGCGTCCGAGAGCGTCAAATGCCTGTGTGATCCAAACTGGTGATTCGCCTTGTAACGGGCGAAAAGGTTTTGACGTCTTGAACGGGCGGCCGTGAGCGTCATACTGCGTCCGTACAGCAATGTAATTTGAGCCGTCCTCGTACTGTCGCTCTTCCTCGGTCCGGCCCAACTTATCGTAGAGCAATTTGGTTACGAGCAGATTGTCGTTGTTTGTAGCCTGGTCCCTCGACGTAGTTATCAAGCGAGTCTCGTCGTTATAAGCAAAAGTTGTCTGATTCTGGAGTGCTGTTCCCACAGCTCGACGCACCTGCGTCGGGCGATCGAGCGCGTCCTCAAAATAGCCGCTGGTTACGATCCCATTCGTATCTTCTGCGTCAACTGGTTGGCTCAGGTAATAGTCAAACTGCGCATACATCGTATGGCCCAAGCTGTTTATGATTTTGGTCGGGAACGCATAACTGGTTAATCCGCCGAGATCAGCGGGTGCAGCGTTGGCACGCGCGTCTCCGTCAGGCGAACCAAATCGATCGGCATACTCAGTGGTTACGGCAAAACCGCGCGCGTTAATGGTCTTCACTGTGTTGCCCGCAATGTCGAATTGCCGGCAGGACGTGACTGATCCGGTAACGACGCCACTGTTCAGGATACTTCTGGTCGAGCACGTCACGTTGCCACGCGTCAGATAACTGGTGTTAAAGGCGGAATCAAAGCCGCTGATGTTGGGGCAGTTAGTGAGCGCAGCATGATTTGTATCGGTAGCGTAGTTGTCAAACTCCGCGGTGGTGCGCGATCGTTCAACTCCATTTCCATCGTATATCGACACCTGCAACGCCAAATTCCGCAAATGCACATTGGTACCCGTGTAGCTTGATGAGGTGAGATACGTCGTTCTGGTTTCGCGCAACAGTTCCCCGGGAGTACTCGGGGCAAAGTCGTATTCCTTCACGTTGTTGCGATTGTTAAAAGGAACTGAGTCGTCATAACCATAGGCGACCTTCGACTGCAAGTTCTGCCCTGACGGCTCGAGCGTTGTTACTGTTTGCGTGAGCCGTGGGTCGTTTGGTGGTTCCTGAGTGTTGTTGCTTACGAGGATGGGCCACCAACTCACCGCCGCTCGGTTTTGAAAGGTGTGAGCCTCCCTCTTGAGCACAGTCGCTCCGTCTCCGGTCATGAACTCGGTCTGATACTCTTTGCCTTCATTCCAGGCTGAATAATCCGTCGGGAGGTTTGCAAATGAACTCAACGGCAACCCGTAAAAATAGTGTTTTTGCTGCGCAATCGGATTTGCACTGCCCTGCTTGTAAGTCTTGACCACAACATAGGAAGAGGTTGCTGGTGTTCCGGTGTGGATGCTGTAGGTCACTTTGGTTTCGTATGAACTCCCGGTCCCTCCGTCCGAGTAGACACGCCTTTCCACGACCCGGCGCGCGATATTCGGAGAACCACCAACTCCGCAACATGTGGTCCCACTCGCCGAGTCTGCGCCGGCATAGTCGTATTCATAGGCTCCACCCGTCGGAAGCACGACGCGCGTCAACTCACCATAAACGTTGTAACGGAATTGATATTGTCGTTCGTTGGGCAACGTGACTGACGCAAGAACTGTGGGATTGAACGTAGTCGTTTGACTGCCACCTAATAATTCCGGGAAGAGCTGGCGGAATGTTTGTGGCGCTCCTGACTGAAGCACCGTACTCAGGCTCGCATAGTTTACGCGGATGGTCCTGTTAAGACCCGCATAACCTTTGAAGCTGATCTGATCATAAGTGACGCTGGCAGAAGCGTAAGTGATGTTCAGTACGCGTTTGAGCGAGTCGGTAATCGCAGTGACGCGATTGTTTCCATCGTAGTTGTAAGTAATCTTGTTGCCGTTGCGATCGCGAGCCCAGGTGATGCGTCCGGAATCGATCCGGTATCTCGTGCCATCACTGAGCATGAGGTAACCCGACGGGCGGAACTCACCTATATCTCCAGGCGCGACAACTTGATCGTAAAGAGTCTGATCCGAAATGAATGTCGCGCCGGTACCATCCGCGCTCGCAAAGACAGTCCCGCGCGACTGCGGGTTCAGGTAGTTGCAGCCACCGTTTGATGCGGGCTGCCCGTTAGTGAGCGTATCGCGCAGTTCATACTCGGTGCCGTCGGCAGTCGTAAACGTGATCCGCGTTAGACTCAGCGTATAGATCGTCGTGTTATCCGGACAGGTGGTTATGTCATATCCGGCACGGCGGCCTTCTACGCCACCCGGGTTGTATAAGGCGGGCAGAGTTTTCCAGAAACTCGCTACCGGCATGTAAAGATGGTTGACGGATCCGTCAGGTTGGGGAAGCTGCACATCGAGGACGCGCCATTTTCTCTCAAATGGGATCGTTACTGAACTTCCGATCTCACCGCGGCCGATGATGGCAGCCAAAGGCAAACGAAAATTCAGATTACCGTTGAAAAGGTTGATGTTGTCCAAACCGCTCAGGGCATACGAACCAGCCGGGGCTCCAGGCTGCAAAGCTGAGGGTGTCGCACCGTCAGTAGCGCTCGTTGATGATCTAACATTCAAGACTGCCGACGTGAAGGCAATGAAGATCAGAACTGCGCGAACAACAACTTGGGCCACGGGAAGAGGATGGTGATACGAAGGTTTCGGCATAGAGTTAACTCCATCAGCGGTTCGGGAGGAACAGTTCTTAGTTCAGCGCCTGGTAAGCGTAAGTTTTAAGCTCCACTCAGGATGGTTAGCTTCTGTCACCTGATACTCACCGTGCGGTAAGTTGAGAATCGTCGTTGAGTCTGTTTTGCGGCGCAGCCGGAGTTCTGTAACACGGGGCATGCCTGTGCGTTCCAAACGCAAATCAAGCGGTTGCAGCCCACTCTGATTGTCGAACATCAGGACAAAGCTGCCAGCCGGACGAACTAATTCTCTGGGTTCAAAGCCGCCTGGAAGAATAGTGATCAGCTCGGCTTCAACATTCTCATTTGCAGTGGTTGGCCCACCGGCAACCTCCGGCTTAGCAGATCGCTTCGCGGCTTTGAGGCGAATTGCCGCATAGACACTGAAGGCCAGAATTAATCCGATGAGAAGAGCAAGTAAACTTCTAACGGCGAGAGAGTGACGAGACCAATGTTTCATACATTGACTCCTGTAAGGATAAGATTTTGCAAAACACCTGGGATCGAACTTCAGGAGGTTAACGACACTTATCTGACTTTGCGCGTGGCGGCGTAGAGGGCGAGAGCGGAGCCGCCGACG
>JAICGZ010000123.1 GCA_025922875.1 Pyrinomonadaceae bacterium | reverse complement strand
CTGTTCATCCGCTAACGGTCGTCGGAGATTCAGGTCAACAAAGTCCCTGAGCTGCGGATTGACCTCAAAACTGTCGAGCCATCTTACACTAGCGTGCCTCGCCAATTGAAGAGCCGGATCGCCGGCGAGCGGCGTCTTCGGACGATTGATTAGGGTCGCGGGTAAACGGTCTTTCATCGCGAGCCTGAGTATGTGTTTGTTCACGCGCCACGGAACAATCGGTATGGCCAATAAATACTCCACCAAACGCACATCGATGAATGGATGGCGCACTTCCAAAGGGAGTTTGGTTGCACCTGGATCGTAGCCCTCGAAGAGCGCTGTCCAGATAGGATTTGCAGGACTTGCAGGATGAATCGAAGACTGTTTCAAGCGCTCCTGCAGGTTGGTACGTTTCGCAAATGATTCGTCGATCCACTCGGGAAGCACAGCGTCCGGAGTACGCTTGCCGAGGAGGCGCTTGAGTCTTGATCGGATTTTGAAACGTGAGGGTTGTGGTTCGCTCATGAATGCATCGCCGTCGTAACCGGTTAGCGCAACCGGACCGAAGGCGGCGCAGAGTCGCAAGAGGTCGTTAAATTGCCCGGTGAATGGAGAAATGAGAAACGGCTCAGGTTGATCCATGTCACCGGGAACTTGCTCGTCGAATAACGAATATCGATCCGCGACTACGTAATTGATCGGAATGCCGAGGTGTTGAGCCGCTGCTGTCGAATAGTGACGCTCCTGATCGGGGATCAAATGGTCATAAACAACTGTGCAGGCCTGGAGGTCGGCCTGATTGCACGCGATCGCCGCGACACTGGTTGAGTCGAGTCCACCGCTCATCGACACAGATACACGATCGGTGCGAAGTCGATCTTGTACCGCACGCGACAGGAGTTCTGAAAAACGTTCGACATACGAATGGGGATCTCGAAAACGCACCTCGCTGGAGCCGCCAGGCGACCAATAGCGTCGCATCTTGATTGATTCTTTAGTGACGGTGAGACTGTGACCGGGCGGCAGCCGTTGAATGTCTTTGAAGGTTGTGGTCGATAGATCCTGGTTGAGACCGAATAGAAGATAGTCGCCAATCGCGACTTCATTCAGCGCGTCTGAGACTCCCGGGTCGAGGCGCAGTTCATTCAATGTGCTACTAAACTTAAAGCTATCGCCGATGTGAGTGAAGAAAAACGGCTTCACTCCGAAGTGATCGCGCGCGCAGAAGAAGCGCTGTAACCGGTTGTCCCAGATTGCGAAAGCGAAGTCGCCGATCAGGTGTTTGACGCAGTCTTCGCCCCAGGCTTCGTAGGCGTTGAGGATCAATTCGGCGTCGCTTGGAGAGGACTTCAGTGTGAGCTTACCGTGGAGCTTTGCGATCAACTCCTCGCGCCCATCGATGCGGGCATTCGCCGTGATAGTGTTGGCGCTCATGAATATTTTTCCCGCAAAGCCGCAAAGCAGCAAAGAGGAAAACTTTGCACCTTTGCGCCTTTGCGGGAAACTTTTCTTTTATACATGCGAAACTTGAACAAGTCCTTGCGCAACGAGATTCTCAATCAGCGCGAGTAGATCGTGGCGCAGCACATCTGGATCGACGTCGTATTCCTGAACCAGCGTGTTGTAAGCAGCTTCGATCGAGTCAGACGTGGTAAGGACTGAAAGAATGCGCGTGCCGACCGGATCAAGACCGTAGTATCGCTCGCTATCGAGATTTAGAATTACCGACTCATCCTGTAAGTTGGAGATCAAGACATCGTCGGGAACCTTCACGCGATCGGCGAATGAAATTGACATGGCCGCGCATTATAATCCACAGATTACACAGAACAATGCTGGCGCTGAAGTTATCACAGATCCACAAATCGTTCGGCCCCACCGTGGCGCTCGACGGCGTCGATCTCGAGTTGCGTCGCGGCGAGGTGCATGCACTTATCGGAGAGAACGGCGCCGGTAAAAGCACGCTGATGAACGTCATCGCCGGATCGCTGCGACCGGATGCAGGCACGATGGAAATGCAGGGACAAGTCTACTCGCCATCAAATCCACTCGACGCACGCACCCACGGCATTGCATTGATTCACCAGGAACTCTCTTTGTGCCCGCACCTCAACGTTGCTGAAAACGTGCTCATGGGAATTGAGCCATCGCGCATGGGTTGGCTCGACCGCGACCAACTCATCGCTAAGACCAACGACGTGCTCAAGACTTTTCATCACCCAGACATTCGTCCGGAGAAGCGCGTTGGCGATCTTTCGGTTGCCGCACGCCAGATCGTCGAGATCTCGCGCGCCATTGCAGCCCGCGCGCGTATTATCCTGATGGACGAGCCAACCAGCAGTTTGCAACGCGATGACGTCGAGCACCTGTTCAAGTTGATCCGTAAGTTGATTGCTGAAGGAATCTCGGTGATCTACATCAGCCATTTTCTTGAAGAGGTGCGCCAGATTTCGGATCGATTCACAGTTTTGCGCGATGGCCGCAGCGTTGCGACCGGTGACATCTCAACCACCACTGACGACGAACTCATCGCGAAGATGGTCGGTCGCGCGCAACAGAGCCTCTTCCCCGTGCGACCTGCAACAACCGGCGAAACTATTCTCGACGTCCGAAACCTCGCGTCTCCACCGCTGTTGAAGAATGCGAGCTTCGAGCTGCGCCGCGGAGAAATTCTCGGCATCGCGGGTCTGATGGGTTCGGGACGGACGCCGTTGCTGCGCGCAATCTTCGGCTTGGAGCAACCGGAAAGCGGCACGATCGAAGTGAACAAAAGATCTCTTTCGAACAGACGCAGCACGCCTGCCATGCGTCTAATCGAGGGTCTTGGTTATCTCAGCGAGGATCGCAAAGGCGACGGCTTAACGTTGAACCAGTCGATCGCAGACAACGTTACGGTTACAAGATTTGATTCCTGTTCGCGTTGGGGCTGGCTCGATCTCAGTGCGCAACGCAAACAGGCGGAGAAGCTCGTTAACGCACTCAAGATCAGAACGCACGGCGTGCAGCAGGAGACAGGCGCGCTGTCGGGCGGCAATCAGCAGAAGGTGATCGTCGCGCGACTGCTGCATCAGGATGCTGACGTGTTGTTGCTCGATGAGCCGACTCGCGGTATCGACATCGGCAGCAAGGCGCAGGTTTACGAGATCATCGCTGCTTGCGCGGCACAGAATAAAGCTGTGTTGATGGTGAGTTCATATTTGCCGGAACTGTTTGGAATGTGTGACCGGCTTGCAGTGATGAGTCGCGGAAAACTTTCCCAAGTGAAACCGATCGGTGAGTGGACTCCGGAATTAGTGTTACAAGCGGCAATCGGGGCCGCGGATTTACACGGAGACACTGATTTACACGGATGAAGAGGGATATGAAATCGATTCTTATTTTGGTTATATGTCTGGTTGTGCCGGCCCTTGCGCAATCGCAGACGCCGCTTCAGGAGATGGTTAAGACCGAGCAGGCATTTTCGAAGATGGCTGAGGAGAAGAACACGCGCGATGCGTTTTTGGCGTTCATCGCCGATGATGGACTGCTGTTTCGTCCGGGTGCTGTTAACGGGAAGAAGTGGCTGCTCGAACATCCGGTTCCGCCATCAGACAAGAAACCACTGCTCGCGTGGCAGCCGTCGTTTGCGGGCATGGCTGCGTCAGGCGACATGGGTTTCACCACTGGGCCATGGGAATTCAAGAACGATATCAAAGATGAGAAGCCAGCGGGCTATGGCCATTTCGTAACTGTCTGGAAGAAACAGCCGGATGGTTCGTGGAAGTTTGTCGTCGACCTTGGTATCAGCCATTCTCAGTCAGGTGGTCCACAAAAGTTGTGGCAGCCGACTGATGTCAATCAAAAGACGGCGGCTAAGACGGTGGACCAGGCAAGCGCGCGCAACGCCTTGCTCGATCGCGATCGAAAGTACGCTGAAGAGCAGGGACTGGTAAAAGCGTTTCTCTCCTACGCCTCACCCGACGTCAGACTCTACCGGCCTGATAATCTTCCATTCATCGGTCGTGAAGCGTCAGCTAACGCGCTGACTAAAGCGAAGGGGCAATTCAAGTGGCAGTTAATCAGCGGCGACGTTTCTCGCGCCGGAGATCTTGGTTACACGCACGGCACGTACGAAGTGGCTGACGATGCAAAGAAGGTGATCGAGCGCGGCAGTTACGTTCGCATCTGGCAAAAGCAAGATGGTGTGTGGCGAATCGTGATGGATGTGACCAATGCCCACTGAAAGCCGCACTTTTCGAGCCCCGGGCCGCGTTAATCTTATCGGTGAACACACCGATTACAACGACGGTTTTGTAATGCCGGTGGCCATTGACCTGTCGACGTGGGTCACAGTCTCGCCTCTCGAGCAGCGCAAGCTGCAAATCCGATCGGAAAATTTTGACGAAGAGATCGAGGTCGATCTCGATGACCAAAACCTGGCGCGGCGTGGTCATTGGAGCGACTACCCGGTTGGCGTCGCCGTCATGCTCGAAAGAGACGGCCATCGTTTGCGCGGCGCGAAACTACACGTTCGTAGCGAGGTGCCGATTGGATCCGGATTGAGTTCGTCGGCTGCGATTGAAGTCGCGACCGGCTGCGCGCTTGTTGCTAATTCCGGCGTAAAAATCGATGCGCGTGAGTTGGCGCTGCTGTGTCAAAAGGCGGAGAACGAGTTTGCCGGCGCGCGTGTTGGCATCATGGATCAATTTGTTTCGCTGTTTGGCGAGGAACAGAAGGCGCTGATGCTTGACTGCCGTTCGCTCGAATTCGAGTTGTTGCCGCTGCCCGACAACGTTCGTTTGATAATTTGCAACACGATGGTGAAGCACGAGCTGGCTGCAAGCGCTTACAATGAACGGCGCGCGCAATGTGAAGCCGGCGTGAAACATCTGGCAAAGTTTGTCGCGAATGTCACTGCACTGCGCGATGTGACGGTCGAACAGCTCGAGCAGTTTGGGCGTGATCTTCCGGAAGTGGTCTATCGACGGTGCCGGCACGTGATCACTGAGAACGCGCGCGTGCTCACGGCCGCGCGGGCGTTGGAGCAAGGTGACTTGAAAGAATTCGGCAGGTTGATGGCCGAGTCTCACCGGAGCTTGCGCGACGATTACGAAGTCAGTTCCGAGGAACTCGATCTGATGGTCGAGCTCGCGCGGAAGATCGAGGGTGTGTACGGCGCGCGTATGACGGGTGGAGGGTTTGGTGGATGCACGGTTAATTTGGTGGCGGTGGAGCATGTTGCAGAGTTCAGCAACCGCGTGGCCGAGAGTTACGAGGAAGTAACCAAACTCAAACCAGAGATCTATATTTGCAGCGCTTCGAATGGCGCGGAGGAAGTGCCCAACAAGACGTTATGAAACTAATCATCCTGGCGGCGGGATACGCCACCCGCCTTTATCCACTAACACTCGATCAGCCCAAGCCCTTATTGCCGGTCGCGGGCAAACCGATGCTCGAACACGTGCTCGACAACATCTCGACCATTCACGATATCAATCACGCCTACGTAGTCACGAACGCGAAATTCACTGGTCACTTCGAAAGGTGGGCCGAGGGCTATCATCGTCCTAATCTCAACTTCAGTTTTACGATCGTCAACGACGGCAGCACTGACGACGCGAACAAGCTCGGCGCCATCGGCGACTTACATCTCGTCCTAACCAAACACGAGATTGACGACGATATCATCGTGGTCGGTGGCGACAACCTGTTCAGTCAGGACCTCGCGGAGTTTGGTGAGTTTTGCCGGCAAAAAAACGCACCGGTGACTGCCGTTTATGATGTTGGCGATCTCGAAGAGATCAAAAAGTACAACTCGATCGAGATCGATGAAAACAATCGCATCACCTACTTCGAAGAGAAACCCGCAGTGCCGAAGAGTACGCTGACGGGCATCGCGCTCTACTTTTATCCGAAGCCGGTGCTTCCATTGATTCATCAGTACATCGCCGAAGGAAACAATCCGGATCAGCCCGGTCGCCTGGTCCAGTGGATGTACCCGCGCGTGCCGTACTACGTGTGGAAAGTGCCGGGCCTGTGGTATGACGTCGGTTCGAAGGAAACATTGGAAGAAGCGAGTCGAGTGTTCAGTAACCTGTGAATATAAGCAAAAAGTATTTCGGTACGGTTGCCGGCGGCGCGGAGGTTTATCTCTACGCCCTCACCAATCATCTGGGGTTCGAAGTCTCGATCATCAATTACGGCGGTGCGATCACATCTTTGAAAGCACCCGATCGCAACGGCACGTTCGGCGACATCATGCTCGGGTTTGAGACGTTAGACGAGTACACCAGTAACCCGCGTTACTTCGGTGCGCTGATCGGCCGACACGCGAATCGCATCGCCCTGGGCAAGTTTTCATTGAACGGAGTCGACTATCAACTGCCGCAAAACAATGGCGCGAATCATCTTCACGGCGGTTTCAAAGGGTTCGACAAACGCGTGTGGAACGCGAGAGAGGAAGTTAGAGACGACTCGGCTATTTTGCATCTTTCGTATTTCAGCCAAGACGGTGAAGAGAACTATCCGGCAAATCTAAACGCCTCGGTTGATTACAGCTTGTTTGAAAATGAGTTGAGCATCGAATACCGCGCAACTACCGATAGAGACACCATCGTTAACCTGACTAATCATTCTTATTTCAATTTGCGTGGTGAGGGGACGATCCTGGACCATGAGTTAACTCTGAATGCGGATAGTTTCACGCCCGTCACGAAAGAGCTAATTCCGATCGGCGAGATCAGATCAGTTCAGGGGACGCCGATGGATTTCCGGAACGGTAAGGCAATCGGATCACAGATACATGATTCGTACGACCAACTCGGCTTCACCGGTGGTTACGATCACAACTTTGTCTTGAACGAATGGAATGGGGCGCTGAGATCTGTTGCGCGTCTTTACGAGCCGGCGACGGGTCGATTGCTTGAGATACTGACGACACAACCAGGCATGCAGTTCTATTCGGGGAATTTTCTCGATGGGAGTTTCGTGGGAAAGAATGGTTTTGTTTACGAGAGGTACACCGGACTCTGTTTAGAGCCTCAACACTTCCCCGACGCTCCGAATCATCCAAACTTTCCGTCCACTGTGCTGCGGGCTGGAGAAGAGTATAAGCAGGCGACGGTCTTTCGGTTTTCAGCTAAATAGGGACAGGATTTACAAGATCTCCGGTCCATCATGAAAAATTCTGTAAATCCTGTTCATATGCCCTGATCGCTTCTTCATGTCTTAAGGTCAACCCGATATCGTCGAAACCTTCTAACAAACAATACCTCTGAAACTCACCTATAACGAACGACAACGAAAGCCCGCTCGCGTCTTCAACAGTCTTCCGTTCGAGATCGACAGTCACTTCATAACCCTCGTTGCGTTGAGCGCGGTCCATAATCTGCCCGACCTGCGCGGCCGGCAACGCGATCGGAAGCATGCCGTTCTTTAAACAATTAGTCGCGAAGATGTCAGCAAACGACGGCGCGATGATCACGCGAAAGCCAAACTCACCGAGCGCCCATGGCGCGTGCTCGCGCGACGAGCCACAACCAAAGTTCTTGCCAGTCACGAGAATCGACGCGCCCTGATAGCGAGGCTGATTGAGTACGAAAGATGTATCCGGTTGGCCGTCCGCCACATAGCGCCAGTCGTAAAACAGAAACTCCCCAAAACCGGTGCGTTCGATACGTTTTAGAAACTGCTTCGGAATGATCTGATCCGTATCGACGTTCGCGCGAGCCAACGGCGCCACAAGCCCCGTGTGTTTCTTGAATGCATTCATCTTAGTTAGACAGGATTTACAAAATGTCTACTTAAATTCCCAGTTGCGAACATCCGTAAAGTGTCCCTTAATCGCCGCTGCCGCGGCCATCATCGGACTAACAAGATGCGTGCGGCCGCCACGACCCTGCCGGCCTTCGAAGTTTCTATTACTCGTCGAAGCGCAACGTTCCCCTGGCTGAAGAATGTCCGCGTTCATCCCCAAACACATCGAACACCCGGCTTCGCGCCATTCGAAGCCAGCCTCATGAAAAATGCGATCGAGTCCCTCTCGCTCCGCTGCTTTCTTCACGTCTTGCGAGCCGGGCACAACCATCGCGCTCACCGACGAGTTAATCCGATAACCTTTCACGACGCGCGCTGCAGCACGCAAATCCTCGATCCGCGCATTCGTGCACGAACCGATGAACGCGCGATCGATCGCGATATCCTGAATGTTCATTCGTGGCTTCAGCGCCATGTACTCGAGTGCGCGTTCAGCATTTTCATCCGCGGGATCGGGAACGTAACTCGTAACCGGCACGACCATTCCCGGACTCGTGCCCCACGTCACAAACGGCTCGAGCTCCGAAGCATCAATCTCAACGGTACGATCAAACACGGCGTCTTCATCACTCTTCAACGTCTTCCAGTAACGCACAGCCTTTTCCCAACCCTCGCCGCCTGGAGCAAATCTGCGGCCCTCGAGGTACGCGAACGTAGTCTCATCAGGCGCGATCATCCCGGCGCGTGCGCCCGCCTCGATGCTCATGTTGCACAGCGTCATTCGTCCTTCCATCGAAAGCGCGCGCACCGCGTCGCCGGCGTACTCGATCACGTAACCAGTCGCCCCATCAGTTCCGATCTTGCCGATGATGCCGAGCGCGAGATCTTTTGCAGTGACACCTTCTGCCAACGAGCCGGAGACGTGCACTTTCATCGTGCGCGGCTTGTTCTGCGGCAGGCACTGCGTCGCGAGCACGTGCTCGACTTCGCTGGTGCCGATGCCAAACGCGAGTGCGCCGAACGCGCCGTGAGTGCTCGTGTGGCTATCGCCACAAACGATCGTCATGCCCGGCCGGGTGAGACCAAGCTCTGGACCAATCACATGTACGATGCCCTGCTCGGGTGAGTGAATGTCGAAGAGTTGAATGCCGAACTTGCTGCAGTTGCGACGGAGTGTCTCAACTTGATTAGCGGCGATCGCATCGACGATTGGCAGACTGCGATCGGTTGTGGGAACGTTGTGATCGACCGTGCCGAAAGTAAGATCCGGACGCCGCACCATTCGATTCGCCTGGCGTAATCCCTCAAATGCCTGCGGCGAGGTTACTTCGTGAATGAGATGGAGATCGATGTATAGAAGTGTGGGCTCACCCTCGGCCTCCCGAACGATATGCCGCCGCCACAACTTCTCGAACAATGTCCTGTCAATCATGAAAAATCTTGCAAATCCTGTCTAAACAGCGTGATAAGCATGGCGCATGTTTACGATCTCAGTAACAGCCTCGCAAACCACTTCTCCAAACTCACTAGTGGTCACGACGTACCCACCCGTGCCCTCAGCAATATCAGGCGTTCGATAGCCAGCCTCGAGCGCGTGCTCGATCGCGAGTTCAATATCACACGCATCCTGTTCGAGATTGAAAGAATGACGAAGCATCATGGCCGCCGACGCAATCGCGCCGCAAGGGTTCGCGGCGCCGCGGCCCGCGATGTCCGGCGCGGAGCCATGCACCGGCTCGTAAAGTCCAACTTCACCGCCGATTGTCGCCGACGCCAGCATACCCAACGAACCAGTAATGACCGCGGCTTCGTCGGAAAGAATGTCGCCAAAGAGATTCTCCGTTAATAACACGTCAAAGCGGCGCGGGTTCGCAATCAGGTGCATCGCGCATGCGTCGACGTAGAGATGTTCAAGCGTGACATCCGGATAATTCTGCGACATGCGAATCACTGTCTGTCGCCAGAGTTGCGAGGTTTCGAGCACGTTGGCTTTATCGACCGAAGTCACCTTACCGCGTCGCTTGCGTGCCTCTTCGAATGCAACTTTCGCAATGCGCTCGATCTCTTCGACCGAATAACGCATCGTGTTGCTCGCGACGTTTGACTCGATGCCTCTCGGTTCACCGAAATAGAGTCCGCCCAGCAACTCGCGAACGATCAGAATGTCCGTTCCAGACGCGACTTCGCGGCGCACCGGAGAACACGCCGCAATCGATGGGTAAGAGATCGCGGGACGAAGGTTCGCATACCCACCAAGTGCGCTTCGCAACAGCAACAACCCTGCCTCAGGGCGTTGATTTGGAGGCGTGCGATCGTATTCCGGAGAGCCTACGGCCCCGAGCAATACCGCATCCGACATCAAACAAGCATCCAGCGTCGTTGTCGGCAACGGTGAACCGAATCTCCTGATCGCCACTCCACCGATCAACTGTTCTTCGAATTCGAATCGATACCCGTGAATCCCGGCGATCGTTTGCAGCACGCGTACGGCCTCGGTAATCACTTCTGGTCCAATCCCATCACCGGGAAGAGTTGTAATGTTCCTTTTCATCTTGAAAATCCTGTAAATTCTGTCAATAACTTCTCAGGCTGCACGCTCTCTCGTTACCGCGCCTAGCAGCGAAATCAAATCCTGATCGTAGATGCGCTTCTTGCGATCCGCCAGGTTTGTAAAACTCGTGTACGCCGCATCGAGCTCGGCAGCCGTGATGTCGTAGCCGAGTTCCATGTAGCGAAGCGACAACGCATGCCGTCCGGAATGTTTGCCAAGCACGAGTGAGTTAGCCGGCACGCCGACTGATTCGGGCGTCATGATCTCGTAGCAAAGTGGATTGTTGATCACTCCGTGTTGATGAATACCGGCTTCGTGTGCGAACGCATTGCGTCCCACAATCGCCTTATTCGGTTGCACGTCAAAGCCGACGATGCTCGAAAGCAGTTGGCTCGTTGGATACAGTTCCTTCGTGTTGATGCCGGTTTCAAACGGCAAGCGATCCGCGCGCACGTGCAGCGCCATTACGATCTCTTCCAGCGACGCATTCCCGGCCCGCTCGCCGATGCCGTTGATCGTGCATTCAACCTGCCGTGCACCTGCTTCGATAGCCGCGAGACTGTTCGCCACTGCCAGGCCGAGATCGTTGTGACAGTGGACGCTGATGATCACGTCTTTATCTCGAACAACTCGCTCGCGTACCTGTTGGACCAGCCGTGTGAACTCCATCGGGGTCGTGTAGCCAACTGTATCCGGCACGTTAAGTATTGAAGCGCCTGCGTCAACCGCAACGTCAAGCACTTCACATAGATAATCGACGTCGCTGCGCGTTGCATCTTCTGCTGAAAACTCAACTTCCTCCGCGTAGTCGCGCGCTTGTCGCACTGCCGCGCGAGTCATTTCGATTACTTGGGCGCGCGTCTTCTTCAATTTGTGCTCGAGATGAATGTCAGACGTGGCGACGAAGGCATGAATACGCGGATGGGCCGCGTACTTCAACGCCTCGGCGGCGCGCGCGACGTCTAGTTCAGCGGTGCGGCATAGCGCGGCGACTTTCACATGCCGGCACTGGGCCGCGACGGCCCTCACGGCCGCGAAGTCACCGTCAGAAGCAACGGGAAACCCGGCCTCGATGATGTCGACTCCGAGATCCTGGAGCTTCTTCGCCATCCGGACCTTCTCCGTCAGGTTCATTGAGCAGCCGGGCGACTGTTCACCGTCGCGTAAAGTTGTATCGAAGATGCTGACTCTGTGTGGTGGCATGGAGGGGGATGCTACGGACAGATGGGCCAGGAGTCAAAGCTATAATCTTTATGGAAAGATAAAACAATTTAATAGGGCGGACAGGTCCTATATGACTTATAGGACCTATTAAGCTTTGCGGGAATTATTCGGTTCAGAGAGAGAAGCTTCCGTAAAAGGCGCTATTCTCGCCTGAACGCGACCACGGCTCGCCGACAACTTTGCCGGAGTAGAGAGCTTTCGAGGTGTAGCCGACTTTCCTGCTTTCCAGACCGACCAGCGGTGTGTACCAAACCAGATTCGGCATCTTGCAGCACAAGTCATTCGGCATCGCTTCAACGTTGATCGCAGCTTCGCTGGTGACGACCGCGAAGGTGCGACCAGTGCGTTCAAAACTGATCGGCGCGCTGCGAACCTCGATAACCTTGCCCAGCGAGGCGGCGTAGTTTTCTCGGAGCGCATTCACCATTGCCAGCGCCTGCGTGCGCGAGGCCGCGGAGTCGATAATGATTTCAGATTGGCGAGCTGCGTTATCCTCAGCGAGGTTTGCATCCGCGCTCACGACCGCCATGACGCGAACGCCGGTGAGATCCACGCCTTGCCATTTTCCGGAGGTCACGTTCCACGCCATCATCGCATCGCGTCCGGTGGTCACGACTTCGCCGTTATAATGACACGCTCCCGCGAACACACTCGCAGTGCGCACCTCAACATAATCACCACGAAGACTGACGTTCTCCGCTTGAGAACTGAAGACCAACGCGCTGACCGCGACGATCATGGCTGCCGCTATTAGTAATCCTTTTCGCATCCTGGTACCTCCCGAAAAATACAATCCACAGATTACACAGATTTCAGCGCCGATGTATAGCAGGCGCGGCCTGGTCCGCAGCGCTCGGCATCGACGCGGCCGTTGTCAGGCCCGATCACTTCCTGCGTTTCGCAGCACCAGACGTGGTTTGTCGCGTCGAGATACTCATCGGCGCTCGTTGCGAGACGATCGAGCATGAAAAACTTCTTCGAACGCAGCGATCCGCAAAATGGGGATTGAATAGGTTCAATTGTTTCGTTGGGCATCGTGATTCTCTCCAAAGCGATAGACAGGATTTACAAGATTTTTCAGGATTAACATGTAAATCCTGTAACTAAACACTTCCCGCCTTCGCCAGCGCGCGTCGCACGAGCGTTTGGGTGAGCGGAACCTTGTACGCATTCTTGTCGAGTGGCTTTGCGTCAGCGAGCGCGATCTTGCCCACCTCAGCAAGCACGCTAGCAGTCAAGTTCTTTCCGGTCAGGAATTTTTCTGCCGCCGGCACGCGCCACGGTACCGGCGCGACGCCGCCGAGGACGATGCGCGCGTCTTTCACCGTTTGATTGGGCGCGAGTTGCACCGCGACCGCCGCTGACGCAAGCGCAAAGTCGAGCGATTCGCGCTCTTTGAATTTCAAATATGTCGACCTCGCCGCGAGTGGCGAAACAGGCACGTGAATCTCGGTGATGATGTCTTCATTCTTCAAAACGTTTTCGCGTCGAATGTCTCCTTCCGACGGCAACGTAAAAAACTTATCGAGCGGAATTACTCGTTTGCCTCCACTACCGATAACCGTCACAGTGGCGCCAAGCGCGAGCAACATCGGCGCGAGATCCGAAGGATGAACGATGTACGATGGACCACCGCCGAAGATCGCGTTGTACTTGTTCTCTCCCGTCGCGGCGTAACACTCGGAACCGCCTTTCTTCAAGCAGATCACTTCCTCGAGCCGGAAATACCAGCAACGCGGTCGCTGGCAGAGATTCCCACCCACGGTTCCGAGATTGCGGATCTGCGGAGTCGCGATCGAATGCGCCGCTTCCGCAAGACCGGGAAAACTCTTCCGCACACCCGCATGTTCTTCGAGTTCGGTCAACGTCACGAGCGCGCCAATGTTGAGTTGTTTCGCGTTCAGCGTGATGCGATTCAGACCGCGGATGTTCTTGAGATTGACCAGACGCACGGGCCGTGACGTGTAGTCTTTCATCGTGGTCAACAGATCCTGACCACCGGCGATGGGCCGCGGCGCTTCGTCGATGTCACCTGGCGAAGCGACGGTGAGCATCTTGACGGCTTCGTTGATGGTTGCCGGACTAGTCCACTCAAAGGCTTTCATGTTTGTTTCCTCTTAATCTGCGTCATCCGCGTTTAGCCGCGGCTAATAACAGTTGTATTCATCAGCCCCATCAAGATTTTGTCGGGCGTGATCGGCAGATCGCGTATGCGCAAACCCGTTGCATTGAAGACGGCATTCACGAGCGCGCCGAGCGGCGGAATGATGCAGCCCTCTGCGATTCCGATCACAGCTTCGCGTTTGTCATCGTCGTCGATGATGGGAACCATCTCGGGCATCTCCAAACTTCCCGGCAATTTGTAATCACCAAAACCGGGATTGAGCTGCATGCCTAACTGCGCATCCATCACGCGACCTTCGTAAAAAGCCATGCCGAGCGACTGAATCATGCCGCCATTGATCTGGCTCTCCATCGTCAAACGGTTCAGCGGCAATCCACCGTCCTGGATATGGACCATCTTGATCGGTCTGATGAAGCCCGTCTCTATGTCTACTTCCACTTCCGCAAAAGAAACGCCGTGAACACCGCGCGCCTGCAAGTCTGCACGCCACACACCATGCGACGTGATACCGGCCGCGGGTAACGCAGCCGCAGCTTGTTTCCACGTGATCGATCGCCCGTTGGCTGAAACATTACCGCCGGAGAACACGACTTCTTCCGGCTTCGGATTGCCGAGCAATGGCGCGACTCGCTCAGCCATCATCATGCGCGCCTTGATCGCTGCATCTTTAACTGAAGGAGACAATGACGGCGCGGTCGTTGAACCACCAGAAGGATTTGCCGCGCCCAGTTTCGAATTGCCGATGTGCTCTTCCACGTCGTTCATGCCGATACCGAGCTCTTCGGCAACGATAGCTCTCGTGTACGTGCGTGTTCCGGTGCCGAGGTCCTGCGTTCCCACGGCGACATACACAGCGCCGTCCTGCAAGATCGTTACATCGACCTTGCACTGATTGTTTCCGCCGCCGCCCCAAGTGCCGACCGCGCAACCCATACCTCGTTTCAATGGTCCAGGATTACCGCCTGCGACCGGATTCCGTCTGGACCATCCGATCTCCTTTGCGCCGCGATCCAACTGACGGTGATAAACCTCGTCCCGCAAGTTCTTCTTGCGAAACGCCACCGGATCCATCTTGATCTTGTAAGCAAGCTCATCTACCAGTGATTCGATCGCAAACGATGCCTGCGGGTGGCCGGGCGCGCGCATAGCAATCGAAGAGTCTTCGTTAGTGTGCAGTGCGTAGACCTCGCGATACGTATCACCCATACGATAGATGTAGGGCTGCCCTGCTTGAGAGCCCTGACCGATGCCGCCGAGACGATACTGGCGCGCCGTCAGTGCGACGATCGTGCCGTCGTTCTTCACGCCCGCTTTCAACTTTTGCCACGAGCCCGAGCGATTGCCGGCCATCACAAACTCGTCGTAGCGCGTGAGCATCAGCTTCACCGGCGACTTCGTTTGCTTTGAAAGCCTGCAAGCAAACATTCCTTCGATGCCGATGCCAAATTTTGAGCCGAAACCTCCGCCCATGTGTTCCACGCTCGCAATCACCTTGCTTTGCTCGAGTCCCAACTCTTTCGCGGCATCGCCCGGAATCGTGAAGGTCCCCTGAGTCGAAGCGTAGATTGAGGCGGAGTCGCCGCCACGATAATCGACAACCATGCCGTGCGTTTCGAGACAAGCGTGGTGAACGCGTTGTGAAAAGTATTCGCCTTCCACGATCGCGTCGGCAGTCGCAAACGCGGTTTCAGCTTTTTGCAGATCGCCGTTCTTCGCTTTTTCCTGAAGATTATTTTCTTCAGCGACTACTTTCGGAGCATCGGGCCGAATGGCGTCAGTTGCATGGACCACGTGCGGCAGAACTTCGTAAGTCACTTTGATCGCGCGCAGCGCGTCGCCCGCGATCTCGGGCGTGGTTGCTGCGACTGCTGCAACCGGAGCGCCGGCGAAACGAAGTTCAGTGAGCGGCCCCTGGATGATTGCCTTCACACCGGGAAGCTTTGAAGCAGCTTCGGTATCGAGCTTCGTGACGCGCGCGTGGCCATGCGGGCAGCGAAGGATGCGGCCATAAAGCATACCGGGCAAACGCATGTCGTAAGTGTAGAGCGCCATGCCGGTAACTTTCTTTGGACCATCTACGCGCGTGATCTTGTGATTGAGCAGGGTGTGCTTATCGTTAGGGCCCCAGCCTGGGCCAGTGTCTTCATCAACTTCGATCTCGACCATCTGTTCGACACCGTTGACGACGCGAGGGACGCGGATCTTCTTTTTCGGTTTGGGCGACGGCTGTGGTTGCGGTTGCTGTTGCTGCATGAGTTCTCCCTTACGCTCTTGAAGCTTTCGCAGCGGCCAGGGCTGCTTCGAACACTCTCGGATAAGTTCCGCAGCGGCAGAAGTTTCCCTTGCACGCTTCGCGAACTTCCGCCAGCGTTGGGTTCGGGTTCTTCTTCAGATACGCGGAGATCGTGGTTACGAAACCCGGCGTGCAGAAGCCGCACATCAAAGCGTCGTTCTCGACGAACGCGGCCTGTACTGCGTTGGGTTTGTCAGGCGAACCCAATCCCTCTACCGTTGTGATCTTTTTGTTTTCCGCGTCGACAGCGAGGACGAGGCAGGAGTAAACAGGTTTGCCGTCGAGCAAGACGGTGCACGCGCCGCACGTTCCCATGTCGCAGACGAGCTTGGGTCCGGTTACGGCTGGTCCGAGGTGATTGCGGAGAGTGTTGAGCAACGTGGTGCGAGGCTCAACCTGACTGGTTCGTTTCTCGCCGTTTACATCGAGCACAACCTTAACTCTTCCCTTTATATCGTCGGGCGCAGGACGCTGTTCTTCTGCTTCCGCTTCAACCCAGAGCTGGTCCGCGATCGCGGCGCCCGCGCCCACGATGCCCACGCCCTTCAGAAACTTTCGTCTGCTCGGGTCGTGCCCCGGCTGCTTCTGGTCTTCCTGCCTATCACGAGACTTGGTCATTGCTTATCTCCTCGGACGGTGCTATTGGTAAAACCATTCACTGGTTTGCGATTTTAGTTGTCGGCGGTCGTCATAAATTAACACCAAAGCAATTTCCCGCAAAGACGCAAAAGGCGGCAAGACGGATCGAGGTCCACAGATTACGCAGATCCACCAAATGCATCCCAACACTCTTCGCAATAAACTGACCGGCGTGATCGCATTCCCGGTCACGCCTTTTAAAGAAAATCTGTCTCTCGATCTTCCCGGACTACACCACAACCTTACGAAGTTGCTGGAACACCCGATCTCGGCAGTTGTCGCAGCCGGCGGCACTGGTGAACTCTACTCTTTGACACCTGCTGAGTACGCGCGCGTGATCGAACTGACTACGCATGCCGTCGAGGATCGTGTTCCCGTGATCGCGGGTGTTGGTTTCGGTCAGCGTCTGGCGGTCGAGATGGCCCAGGCTGCGGAAAAGGCCGGGGCCGACGGCATCCTTGCCTTTCCGCCTTATTACCCGCAAGCGGAGGATGACGGGCTCTTCGAGTATTACCGCGCGATCGGCGAAGCCACTCGGCTCGGCATGCTCATCTACAGCCGCGATTGGGCCAACTACGGACTGTCGATGGTTGAGCGTCTAACCGCGATTCCGTCTCTGGTTGCGTGGAAAGACGGCCAGGGAGACATACGACGCTTACAAGCGATCATGAAGACCGTCGGCGATCGTCTGCACTGGATTGGTGGTGCGGGCGACGACATGGTCGCGGCGTATTACAGCATTGGGCTTCGGACTTTTAGTTCGAGCATTGCGACAGTTGCTCCAGGCTTGTCACTGAAGCTTCACGAACTCGCAGAGGTTGGAAACAGCGAAGCGCTCACGGAATTGTTGAACGAGTGTGTCATACCACTCTACACTTTCCGTATGCGTCGCAGGGGCTACGAAGTGTCAGCCATGAAGGCGATGATGGACATGGTTGGACTGAATGGTGGTCCAGTACGCCCTCCACTCGTCAACGTGAGCGCGGAAGAAGAAGACGAACTACGCACCATTCTCAGCAGTTGGGAAAAATTTTTATGAAGGTCTCGCTCTTCGTCACGTGTCTCGTCGATCAGTTCTGGACCAGCATTGGCTTGAGCAGTGTTGAAGTGTTGCGGCGCGTGGGTTGTGAAGTTGAGTTTGACCAGCGACAAACTTGTTGCGCTCAGCCTGCTTACAACACGGGTTATCGCGACGAAGCACGGCAGGTTGCGCGGCGATTTATCAGCATCTTCGAAGAGAGCAAAGCGGAGGCGATTGTCAGCCCGTCAGGATCATGCACCGCGATGGTGGGGCATTATCCGGAGTTGTTTGCAG
>JAICGZ010000122.1 GCA_025922875.1 Pyrinomonadaceae bacterium | reverse complement strand
TTCAAAGCATTGCTGTTCCTTGGTTCCGGCTCGGTGATACACGGCATGCATCACGAGCAGGACATGCGGCGCATGGGCGGGCTTAAAAAGTACATGCCCATCACGTTCGCAACGATGCTCACCGGCTGGCTTGCGATCTCGGGCGTTCCGATTTTTGCCGGTTTCTTTTCGAAGGACGAGATTCTCTGGCGCACGTGGAGTGCTCCGGCGTTCAGTCTCCCTTCTACAACCTTCAGCAAACTCCTCTGGGGCATCGCCGTTGTGACTGCGTTACTGACTGCCATTTACATGACGCGCATGATGGTGATGACTTTTTGGGGCGCCGAGCGTTTTCGTGGCGTGCACCCTGCGCATGAAGAACCGGATCCTCACCATGGTCCAATCGAGCCGCACGAGTCTCCATGGATTATGACCGTTCCGCTGATCGTGCTGGCGGTGCTGTCTACTGTTGGCGGTTTAATCGGCATACCTTACGCGTTGAGTTCCGTGTTTACGGATCGAAACGTCAATGTCCTCGAGCATACGCTGGAACCCGTGGTGGCAAAGATTGGTGTCACAGATCACCCAGTAACTGACGCGCATGCAGAGCCAGTTTCAGCTCCGGCGGACGAAACACACGCGCCGGCGCCCGTGCCTGAGCCCGCACATGCGGTGCATTCGAGTGAAGAGATTGCCGCGGAGCGTCTGCTTGCTGGGCTGTCCGTAGTTGTCGGCCTGTTGGGGATTGGCGCGGGTTGGTACTTGTTCCAGAAACGTCCCTTATTGCAAATGCCGCGACTACTCGAAAACAAGTACTACGTCGACGAGGTTTACGATACAACACTGATCCGGCCGATCGAGTCAGTGTCGCGCGAAGGCTTCTGGAAAATAATTGATGTTGGCGTAATCGACGGCATCCTGCACTCGATTGGAGAGGTCATCACCGAAGCCGGAAGACTCGCGCGTTACCTGCAAGCCGGATTTGTGCGTGGGTACGCCGCGATCATCCTGGCGGGAGCACTGATTTTAATCGGCCTGTTTGCGTACCTGGGGTTTCCTGGTCTGCCACGCTAGGAGTTTCCCGCAAAGGCGCGAAGGGTAGGTGGCAACGACGCAAAGAGAACCTTAGCGCCTTCGCGCGCCCTTTGCGCCTTTGCGGGAAACTGAACTTGTCGAAATGAGCTAATGCCGAATTTGTTAACCATCCTGATCCTTTTGCCTGTGGCCGGCGCTCTCGTGCTGGTGCTCTACAGCTTCGTGTCCAGCAGGCGTGAGGAGCATTACCGCTGGCTCGCGTTGATCGCGACTGTCGCCACGTTTGCAGTGTCACTGCTTTTGCTGCGAGGCGCCGGCGTGAGTGGCGCGGAGTTCAGGTTTGAGGAGAACGTAAGCTGGATCGGCGCAATCGGCGCTCGCTATCACCTGGCAGTCGACGGCGCGAGTCTGTGGCTCGTTTTGTTGACTACGCTCTTGATGCCGATAGCGATCTTGTCGAGTTGGACTTCGATCCGGAAGCGACAGCTCTCGTATTACGCTTTTCTGTTGATTCTCGAAGCGGCGATGATCGGCGTTTTTGTTTCGCTCGATCTCTTGCTGTTCTACTTGTTCTTCGAAGCGTCGTTGATACCGATGTTCTTCCTGATCGGGATTTGGGGTGGTGAACGTCGTATCTACGCGGCGGTCAAGTTTTTCATTTACACCGCGGTCGGAAGCTTGTTGATGCTGGTCGGCATCATCGCGATCTACTTCATCTATCGTTCGTTTGACTACCCGACGCTCCTGCAGGCAATGACGGCAAGCCCGCTGACGCCGCGCGCCGAATACTGGCTGTTTCTCGCCTTTGCGCTCGCGTTTTTTATCAAGGTTCCGCTCTTCCCGTTCCACACGTGGCTGCCGGACGCACATACTGAAGCGCCTACGGCTGGCTCTGTAATTCTGGCAGGGGTGTTACTGAAACTCGGAACGTACGGCCTTCTGCGTTTCAACCTGGCTCTGTTTCCGAACGCATCGCGCAACTGGGCTCCGGTGATCATCACGCTTGCCATCATCGGCATCATCTACGGCGCGCTCGTCGCCATGGTCCAACCTGACGTCAAACGATTAGTCGCCTATTCGTCAGTCAGCCACATGGGTTTCGTCGTGCTCGGGCTGTTTTCTTTTACCGAACTCGGCATGCAGGGCGCGCTCTACCAGATGCTGAACCACGGCGTTTCGACCGGTGCACTCTTTCTCTTCGTCGGTTTCATCTACGAGCGGCGACACACGCGCATGATTAGCGAGTTTGGCGGGCTGGCCAAACCGATGCCCTGGTTCTCGACACTATTCGTGATTGCTTCTTTGTCGTCTATTGGTCTGCCCTTTTTGAATGGTTTCGTCGGAGAGTTTCTGATCCTGATCGGCATGTGGACCTCGACGGCCGTCAGCTGGTCGTGGATCGCAACGATGCTGGCCACGACGGGCGTGATCTGGGCGGCTGTTTACATGCTGTGGATGCTCCAGCGCGTAGTCTTCGGCCCTGTCACTAACGATGAGAATGCGCGGTTATCTGATTTGAATAATCGTGAAACGGTGCTGCTGTTGCCGTTGCTTTTCCTGATGCTCTTTATGGGTGTTTACCCGCGTGTGTTTCTCGATCGTTCGAGGGCGAGCGTGGAGACGATTCGAGCGCGCGTTAATGCGAGTCCGGCGGGCGGTTCGTACACAACGGCAGTTAGACAGGATTGACAGGATTTTTTCAGGATTTACATGTTCGATGAGCTCATTCTTCGCACAATCAATGATGCCGATCATCAGCTGGTCGTTAATCGCGCCTGAGGTCATCATCTGCATTGCGGCAGTTGTCGTGATGCTCGTTGACGCTTTCGCGCGTCCGACACAGCGTTGGATCTCGGGTGGCATTTCAATGGCCGGATTGATCATCGCCGCAATCGCCACTGTCTTTCTCTGGGCCAACGGGACTGCGTCTTCCGATGCCTTCAACGGCATGATCGTGCTCGACGAGCTTCGACTCGGCTTCACTCTGATCTTCCTCTTGGTCGCGGGCCTGACCTTGTTGATTTCTACGGTTTGGGTTCACGGCGAACAACTACCTGCCGGAGAGTTTCATTCACTGCTGTTGTTTGCAACCGTCGGCATGATGTTCATGGCGTCAGGTAACGACCTCGTGATCATCTTTCTCGGACTCGAGATTCTCTCGATCGCCACTTACGTCATGGCGGGATTCCGGCGCACGGACGTTCGCTCGAACGAGTCGTCGTTGAAATACTTCATACTCGGTTCCTTTTCTTCGGCGTTTCTGCTGTACGGCATTGCCCTCGTCTACGGAGCAACGTCGATTGCCGAGCCCGGCCCCGACGGGTCGTTCAGCAGAATCGTTGCGGGAACGACGAACATTGCCGAAATCGCGAGTCGCATCGGCCAGGCGCAGTATCCTGCATTGCTATACGCCGGCGCCGCGATGATGCTGGTCGGCTTTGGTTTCAAGATCGCCACAGCGCCTTTTCACATTTGGACGCCGGACGTTTACGAAGGCGCTCCGACTCCGGTCACTGCGTTCATGGCTGCCGGACCTAAGGCCGCCGGGTTTGCTTCATTCATTCGCGTCTTTGTTTTTGGCCTGCCGTTCGTTGTGTCGGCTTCGGGTGCGGTGAATGGAAATCTTCATCAGGCATGGGTCAACACGCTCGTCGTAATGGCGGTTCTCACCATGACACTCGGCAACGTCGTGGCCATTGTGCAGAACAACGTGAAACGCATGCTGGCGTATTCGTCAATCGCGCATGCGGGCTACGCCTTAGTCGGTTTTGTCGCAGCAGGAGCGGCCACGGACCCGACTCAACGCAACAATGCCATCACCGCAGTCGTGTTCTATCTACTGACCTACGCGGTGATGAACATCGGAGCATTTGCAGTGGTGCAAGTGATCGCGCGCAGTGGTGACCGCCGCACGGCTATTGAAGATTACCGCGGGATCGGGTTTGAATCGCCGGTGCTGGCGTTCTCCTTAAGCTTGTTTATGTTGAGTCTCTTGGGTATGCCGCTAACGGCCGGGTTCATGGGAAAGATCATGGTCTTTGGAGCTGCCATCGATCAGAAGTACTACGGGCTGGTCATTGTGGGCGTGCTCAACAGTGCGGTTTCAGCTTACTACTACCTGCGACTAATCATCGTGATGTTCTTCGGCGAAAGAACTATGGCGTGGAGCGCGCCGCGGATTCCCGCGAGCGTGGCTTTAGCGTTAGTGATAACAGTGTTGGGCGTGCTTTATCTCGGGATCTTTCCGGGACGAGTCATCAACGGGTTACAAACGAAAATCGACTCGCAGATTTTTACAGAGGATTTCTCCCGCAAAGGCGCGAAGGACGCAAAGTAAAACTTTCTCGAGTGCCGGCCGAAGACTACGCTCAAAACATCCAGGAACAACTCGGAGAATTCTGGCTGCCGCGGATCTATCGCGAACGGATACTCAAGCTTCGCACACGCTCTTATCACTTCGACAAGGCCGATGCCGCAGGGCGTGTTGTCATTCAGCACACACTGCTCGGAGTCGAGCTAAAGATCGGACGCAAGCGCCTTTTGTGTCCGGATCTGGCAACGGCGAGGTACCTGTCAGTGTTCGCGCGCCTCGGCTGCCAGGATGTAGCAGTCCCGTACGACATAACAAAAATCTCGCATTTAGCGGACGAATTGGAGTCATCGTGGTATAGAATGCTGTTGCTGGTTGAGCAGGAGGCCAGGGGGGAGAGCACGAGATTCCGGGGACGAGTGCGTGGCCTGCTGCTTGCTAAGATTCGCGCGGAGATTTTAGAGGCTGGCGCCGGGACACGCGTTCCGGAGTTCAAACTAAAAAAACGATAAGTGAATCTAACTGAACAATGAATCAAAACTTGATCCCGGCAACCGACCCGGCTGAGATTTCGGGCTCGCTTCCTTTCCCTTTTACCCAGCAAACCTACTGCCGCTACGAACCGATCCATCAGCGCATCGACGAAGCGCGCGTACTCGTGGTCGACAATCTGCTTCGCGACGAGCGAGACGTGTCTGCTGTGGCGCGACAGGAGTGGGGCGTGATGCTCGGAGCGCAACTGCGACGCGAGCGGCATATCGCCGGCCTGGCGATTGAAAATATTCTCAACAACATATCGCGCCTCGTGAAGCGCCCGGCAACGGAGGTCGCGCACCTTTCCGAAGTCGCAGAAGCTGAATCCCGTTTTCAGCCCGATGCAATCGTGCTGAGCGGCACACTGCGCGATTTCGATTATTACCACCAATCGATCCTCGATGATTTCGGTGAGTTTATTCGAACGACCAAAACTCCCGTCCTCGCGATCTGTGGCGGTCACCAGTTGGTTGGGTTGAGTTTTGGCGCACGAGTGATCACGCTTGACAAACTCGAGCAGCACGAACAACGCGAGGAACGGCCGCAGGAATATCAGTATCGCTTCGTTCTCATCACCGCGCCGGAAGATCCGATCTTTCAGAATATCAACTGCCCTGATCCCGAAGCTCCCGCACGCATTCTTCGCGTTTGGCAGAACCACGGTTTACAACTCGATCGAATACCGGCAGGATTCAACCTCCTGGCGTCGTCTTATCTCTGTCGTAACCAGATGATGGTCAAACGGAGTGATGGCCAGTTGATTTATACGGTGCAGTTTCATCTCGAGAAGTCGTTCGAAGACTGGAACAAGAACCGCACGCGTTGGGAGCATCCGAATGATTCGCGCGACGGCCGCATCCTCTTCGAGAATTTCCTGTTACTTGCAACAAGTTAAACCACTCACGCAGAAGAGTCTCGCACTTGCAGCGCGCGAACTCGCAGCACGAGACAAGACGCTAGCTTCAATACTCGCCACGCATGGTGATCCTCCGCTGTGGCGACGCGCGACCGGGTTTCCCACGCTCGTGCACATCATTCTCGAGCAGCAGGTGTCGCTGAAATCCGCGAAGTCGATGTTGATGCGGCTTGAAGCTGCTATTCGGCCTTTCACGCCTTTGCGTTTCCTGGAATTGGGTGACAGTTACCTGCGCGGTCTTGGTGTGACGCGGCAGAAGTCGGCTTACCTAATCGATCTCTCGTCGTCGATCGTGAATGGCGAATTGAGTTTCACCAAACTCTCGCGAATGAGTGATGATGAGGCGCGAGTCGTTCTAACGCGAGTCAAAGGTATCGGATCGTGGAGTGCGGATGTTTACCTGTTGATGGCTATGCGCCGCGCCGATATCTGGCCTGCTGGAGACCTGGCGCTGGCAGTGGCGATGAAAGATTTGATGGGGCTGGCTGAGCGGCCTGGGCCTCAGGAATTGGACCGACTTGCCGAACGATGGCGTCCTCACCGGGCAGTCGCCGCGCGCATGCTTTGGCAGTATTACTTAGGGAGAAGACGTTAGACAGGATTTCCTGTCCCTCACTTTGCGATCGTTGAAGCGGTGGTGGTGGTTTTAGGCGTGCCGAACTGCGTGGTTTCGGGAACGTTCTCCATCGTCAACTTGATCAAGTCGTCAACCACCGCTGTCAGATCGTTCGTCTCACGATAGATCTGAAGTTGTCGATCCGCGGAAGTACCACGCGCGAGGATCGTATGCACATGTTCGATCTCTTTTCTCGATCCTAACTCGTCAACAACATCATCCACGAACTCCAGCAACTCCAGCACCAGATCACGCACCGGCACCTCGGTCTGCTTCCCAAAGTCGATCAGCTTTCCTTCCAGCCCGTATCGAACCGCGCGCCACTTGTTCTCCTGGATCAGCATGCGCCGGTACAACCTGAATCCCAGGTTGCGATCGATCAACTTATTCAGCTTGGCGACGATCGCCTGAAACAACGCCGCGATCGCGAGCGTGTCGTCGACGCGCGTCGGAATATCGCAAACGCGAAACTCGAGTGTCGGAAAGTACGGATGAGGACGAATGTCCCACCAGATCTTCTTTCCATCGTTGATGCATTGAGTCTTGATCAGCAGATCGACATAGCGTTGGAAGGCGCCATAAGAATCGAAGTGATCCGGAATGTCCGTGCGTGGAAACTGTTTAAAGATTTCAGTGCGATACGATTTCAGTCCCGTATTGTGGCCCATCCAGAATGGCGATGAAGTTGAAAGCGCCAGCACGTGCGGCAGGAAGTAGCGCGCTGCGTTCATAATGTGAATGGCGCGTTCCCGATCGGCCATGCCGACGTGCACGTGCAGCCCGAAGATCAACAAGGATCGCGCGACTGTCTGCAGCTCCTGGACCAACAGCTCGTAACGTTCATCGTCGAATATCTTCTGGTCCTGCCAGCGGGAAATCGGGTGCGTGGACGCAGCCACGATCACCAGTCCGTTCTTTTTCGCGAGGCCGGCAATGATGCTTCGCAACCGTGTGATGTCGGTGCGCGCCTCCTGGATGTTGCGACAAATGCCTGTACCGACTTCCACCATCGACTGGATCATCTCGGGCTTGATCTGCTCGCCGAGCAGCATCTTGCCTTCTTCGAGAATCTCCGCAACGTGCGAGCGCAACTCGCGCGTCTGCGGATCGACGATCTGAAACTCCTCTTCGATGCCCAGTGTAAATTGATCGAACATTTTCCCTCTTTCTAGTCTAACTACGAGTTCAAGTACCTGGAGATCATTCTCCAGTCCGGCTTCACTTTGCCCATGAACTCATGGCGCATGTGCTTCCACGCGCTTGCCGGTGAGTGTACCGGACTGTAAAGATCGAAGTGCACGTACCACGTTCGAGGCTCACCTTCTGCAAACAAAAAATGCAGGATCGCTTCGCCTCTTTGTCTCTCGTAGAAGCCGCCGCTCGTATCTTTATGGTTCGCGAACAGGCGCGTGAAATCGCGGCGCCTCGACAAGGTCGATTCAATCATCGGCCACGCCTGAAATTGTAATCCCACACCGCCTTCACCATAAACATTAGTCACCCGTCTGACGAGGTGCCAGAGCCCCTTCGCATGCATTCGATCCAACAGCAGCAGCAAGGCCTGTTTTTTATCGAGCGGCCATGAATCAAAGGCGGCGGCGTCGGTTGGCGCGCCCCACAATCCGGCCAGCTTTCCCGCAAGCAGTTCTTTCGTTGCGCCGGGAAGATCTGCCCATGTCAATGTCTCAGCCATCTGAAACTTCTCGCTCTAACACAGCGCGCGCTTCATCCGATAGACCCTGAAATCTCAGACCTACGCCACGTCCGGGATTGCTGTAAACCACGATCGCGTTAGTGACCACCTCGACGTCCTTCCGGAAAGGTATGCGCACGAGAAGCAAGGCGCCCTCAGGAATATCAGCCTGAGTGTTCATGTAGAGCCCGCCGGGGCTGATGTCTTTAGTGCTGGCCACGCCTGTAACATCTTTGCCGTCGAAGAAAACATCGACGATCAATCGCGAGCGATCGTGACTTCTTCGCTCCTCCTGCGATGCAAACCTTTCGTCGTTATCATGAGCCACGAGAGGTGCTCCTCTTCAGCAAGGATCGTAACAGCAAGCCCGATTGTAACTGTTTTCGCTCACTTTTTACTGATGATGTAGGTGGGCACCATTCCACCCCCGGAACTGACATTGGCCAGTTCGGTAAATGAAAGGCGAGTGAACGCCGAACCGACTTTCCCGTTGAACAGGAGCGGGTCAAGATCCACGAGCTGTTCGGCAAACTCGATGCGGCCGTCCCCCGTTAAAGCGGGAAAGGTCTCGCGAGCAGTTGGCACGCGTTCCTGCACCAGATAATCGCCGTTGGCCAACGCATCGTTAATTGCTTCATCCCAACCGCGCTGGTCAACGTTCCAGCCGATCGTGATTCCCTGACCACCATAATCGTCGTTTGGTTTTAATACCATCCGCTCACCATCAGCGCGGATGAAATCGAGCAAGTTCACGTCGCGGCCGAAGTAGTCGGTTCGTTCGTCTTTGACTAAGCGCGTCCAGGGCACGTGCGCGCGTATCATCGCGAGCTCATTTTCGGTAAACAGGCCTGCGTGCTTCGGATTCGTCAAAACGGCAAACAGCGCTTTCTTGTGGATAAGCTTCGAGCGAAAACTATTCACCATGCAGATTGCGCCGGCGCGATACGCATCCAGCAGCGCCGGATACTCACGCATGATCGGTAAATACTCGTTGACAAGCAGGCGCTTGTAAACGATGTCGATCTCCTGGCCTGCCACGCTCAAGCGATTGTCGCGAAATTCCAGTTCCTGCGGTGTGCAAATTACCGACGGATACCCCGCCTGTTCGAAGAACTCTCGGAAGAGCTCAAACTCTTTGACTGTCGGAACACCTGCGAGATCGATGATCGCGATCCGCGGGGGACGTTCGAGTTTTCGACCGAGAAACTCTTCGTAAGAACTGAGCAGGACATCCAGCATGAGATGCCGGCCGTACATCGGTCGCACGTTGTAGTCGGCGGCGAACTCTTTCATCACCGGCAGTGATGAGAAGATGTCGTAAGCGGCATCGGCATAAGCAATTCCTGCGGGGCTCTCGCCATTGAGTTCGACAAAGCTGTAGGCGGTTTGGGTCAAAAAGGAATCGAGCCTTGCGGTTGGCGAAACTGCCGCGTAACCGGGATCGATGGAAACGAGTTCGTATTCAATCTCGGTTAGTCCGAGGTCGTCGATAACCTTCGGCCCGGCCACGGCTGCGTCCTTGACCTTTTGAATCGCAGACCAGACCGTCTCGCAAACGTGGCAAATGTTCGCGAAGTCTGTCTCGGAGACAAAGTGCGGGCGGAGATAGGGTGAAAGACGACGGCCGCCAAAAATCAGCTTCGCGCGTTCGAGTCCTTCATCCAGCAGGGCGCGAGACGCTTCCGCTAATTCCTGGTTCTTGAGTAGATCGTGATAACGTGCAACAGCTTCGGGGAACATGGGCCGCTAGGGTATCACTGGCCACAAAAAGGCACAAAAGGCACAAGAGCGGCACCCATTTTTGTGCCCTTTATGGCGCTATTTCTTTTTGGCGGGAAGTTTGACGACGAGTTTCTCTTTGCCGCGCACGATCTCAAACGTGAATGCGGTCGCCTGCGGCGCGAGCTTGATCCTGGATGCGGGCTTTCCATCAATCGTCTGAATAACATCGCCAGGTCGCAAGCCGGCTTCAAAGGCCGCAGTCGACGGCTCAACATAGACGACTAACAACCCCGCAGTGGTTCCAAGTTGCGACGCCACCGGTCGTTTCAAGGCGATCGTCTCGATGCCCTGATCGATTAACGAAAAGCCTCTGGTCGTAGAGAATCGATTGCGAAACCTGAAGTTAAATCCCGGATCCAACATTCCGCTCAACTTCACGCGGAGTGGCTCCGCAGCAGGACGATCCGGACGTGCAACCGTGAACTGCACCGAACTACTTGGACCAGCCTGTTCCAGCCACCACGTAAAGTCGTCGGCATTCTCGATCTCATTGTTGTCGACTTTTAGAATAACGTCTCCAGCGCGCAATGCGGCCAACGCGGCGGGACTGCCCGGCACGATTGAAGTCAGCAATATTCCGCGATGCTTACCGGCAAGATCCGCTGCTCGGTTGAGATCCCAACCGTGATTCAGGATCTGCTCGACTTTGAGTTCCGTGACTGCTTCACCCTTCACGCCGAGCCACGGACGAGGCACACTTGCCTGCTGTTCCAAGACACGCTGCGCAGCACGTCGAATCAAAGCGGTCGGAAGAATCGTGGCTTCACTTCCCTCTAAACCGTCAACTATCCCGATCGTTTCACCGTCTTCGTTGATTGCAACACCGCCGATGTTCGCGTTTGAGATTCGCGGCGAGTTGATTTTGAACTTTGCTACTTCTCCTGACGGCGCGGTTAGAACGTTTTGTATGCGGCCTTCAATCGCGCCCATGCGAACGTAGAAGTTGCCGCCCAAAAGCGCTTGTGCTTTCATTGCCGGCTCCGGACCAAAGACCAACACGGTCTCGCCCGTGTTTACAGGTTCGTCTTTAATCGAGGCGGCGGTAAGAGCATTTTTGCCAGCGAGCTTCAATATCGAGAGGCCGGTAGTTCCATCAAGTCCAACATACTTTGCACTCAGACGTTTTTTGTCAGACCCGATAACGGAAATGTCTGATCCAAATTCAACGTCAGCTCCAGGCAGCCACGCCGCGATCGTCTCCCCGTCGTCCATGGCAAGGCCGGCGATCACGTTGGTGTGAACGTCGTCCATCAGGTTGAAAGCCTCATTGAGACCCTCAATCGCCTGCACCTGTTCCTCGGAACGCGCGAGGAGTCGAAACATCTTCAGTGCATTCAAACGATGAACGATGGTGACTACTTGCGGCGCAGCAGGCAACTCGTCTGCACGATCAGCTTTCACGGGCTGCAGAGGCTTCTTCGGTGACGGAGCAGGAGTTTGCGCCGATACCTCGCAAAACAGCAGAGCTCCAAGCAAAACTGTTCTCACGCAAAGGCGCAAAGGCGCAAAGAGCCTTCTTTGGTCTTCCTTTGCGCCTTTGCGCCTTTGCGAGGAAAACTTTTTGATTACTGTGCTGACAGTCTTCCGGTACTTCATTTTAATGCCTGTTTACCAAACGCCTTTTGGCGCAAACTGATTTCCACCCTGTAACACTCGTTGCGATCCGAAACTGATTGCTGGTACCGAGATGGTTCGCGCGTTTCCGCGTCCATCGTCAAGTGAGACTTTCAATGACTGCAACGACGCATCAATCGGAAAAGCAGTAGACGCGGCCACGCTTCCATTGATTACGTCCGCGCGGTCGAAACTAAAATCCATCGTAGCTACCGGACGCCTGTTCTTCGGCGCGATTTGCGCAGGCCGCTGGTTCTTGATTCTTTGTGGGCTGTTTGCCGGAACTGCTGCCGAAAACTCTTCCGGGTTCACTGCTGTTGGTTTAGGACTTTCAACTGGACTTTCAACCGGTCGGGGAGCGGGTTGTGGGACAACAGAGTTGGCAGTTATCACCTCTTGCGGTTGATTCATAATGTTTCGGACCACCACGATCCCGGTTGCCAAAACGATCAGCACCGCTGCCACTGCCAAACCTCGTCGCGCAAGCGGCCAGTAATGAAACGAAGCGCTGTTCGACTCACCAGCAAGACGCGCACGCAGGCGGAAAACGAAATCCGGCGGCGCTGCCACTGTGCCAAGACCACCGACCATCTGTCGCAGCTTCGTCTGTGTCTGGTGAAACTCCCTGCACGCAGCACACTCACGCAGGTGTTCCACTGCAGCCGAGCTGCACGTCTCATCAAGCATCAACTCATCGAGTTCTCGACGAGTCAGTTCGCAATTATTTTTTCTCATAACTCTTCACCTACAAGTAAGCACGCATCTTCTCGCGCAGGAACCCGCGCGCGCGGCTGATCCTCGACTTCACTGTGCCTTCGCTCGTCTCCAGAATCTTCGCGATCTCGTCGTAGCTGCGCCCGTCCACGTCGCGGAGAATTAAAGGCGCGCGATACTTCTCCGGCAGTGTGCTAATCGCACGTTGGACCGCGTTGCGTCGCTCCGTGTCGACCAGTTCCGAATCCTGCAACGGGCGGCCGTCCGGCGGATTCAACTCCTTCGCCTCACCGCCATCGGTTGCTTGAAAGAACCCTGTGAGCGAGACAAGCTTGCGTCGCTTTCGTTTTCTGAGCTCGCTGATGGCCAGGTTGGTAGCGATGCGATAGATGTAGGTCGAAAACGCATAGCTCCTCTGATACCTGTCAGCGGCCCTGTAAACCCTCACAAAAGTCTCTTGAGCCAGATCCACGGCGCCGTCGTAGTCGTTAGTCATGCGGTAGATATAGCTCGTAATCTGGTTTCGATAACGACTCACCAATTCGGCAAAAGCGTCCTGATTCCCCGTCCGAGTCGCTTCCAACAACGCATGGTCGGAAGTCGTGTCCTCCAGCATTTCTTCCTGGAGGGCGGGCGCAAAGCCCAGCTCATCGATGGTCGTTAACGTATTCATCAGGACAGGTAGGCTCTCACACGAGTGAAATACACGCTTTGGCCTCAAAGAGGTTCCCTAAAAGGGGCCACAAAAAGGCACAAAAGTCACAAAAGAAGAGACTGCAAGAGTTTACTTCATTTGTGCGTTTTGTGCCTTTTTGTGGTTTAGCTTCTTTTTGTGCCTGTTTGTGGCTAGCCTTCGGGGTTTTTGAAGATGGAGTCGTTGACTTTAACGCCGTAGGTGATGGTAAGAACGCGTGTCTCCTGGCTCTGCCGGCCGTCTTCCAACAACACGATCCGGTACGGCGCGAGGGTCTGTTGCACTGCGCGATAGTCGTGGAATTTGCGGGTGTACTTCACTGGAGTGCCACCCGGATTGCCTTCCTCATATTCCAGCCAGAGCACGCGAAGCGATTTGGCGCTGATGTAATAACGGGTCCTTCGCTTCTCTTTATCAACCAGGTCGATTACGAAAAGCTCGAGCCCTTTTTGTTGTTCCTTGCCGACAACCGAGATTGTCGAGCCGCATTCCTTGTAACGTAACAAGGAGTCGATACTGTGGTGATGCTGCGAAATGAAGTTGGCCGTCGCATCCTGTCGCGGCGTGAAGGCTGCGCCGTTGATGAGTCCCCACAGTTTCCCGTCATCGAAGATCAGCGAGTACTCCATCGTGGGCAGCTTCTGATCTAGGCGAATCTTGTCTTTGGAGAGGTTCTCACCGCGTACAAAACGCCGTTCGTAGTTCGCCTCTTCAGCATTACCATCAGTGTTAAAACGAGTTATCCTGCCGCGCTCGACACCGTTGCGCCGGATGTGATCGAGGGCTGGGCGCGTGCCGTAGACGAGGATCACCGATTCGACGATCTGCTCGGCCGTAAACTCTTGTTTATCTTTTTTCCCCTGCTGCTGCTTAGGTTCCTGCTTAGCCTCTTGTTTCGCCTCCTCCTGGGTTTCTTTTTGAGGCGCCGAGGCTGGTGGCGACGTTTGTGGCCGGGTTTGTGTTTGGCCGGCCAGGGCCATGGAGACTAAGAACGTAGCAAGAGCTATGAGGGCCATGAATCGACGAAGCAAATGTAACCGTTCTCCTTGAATTCAGATCTTATTCTTTGACGCACCAACGGGGAAAGCCGGCCAATGAGGCCGAATTGTAACATAGGCCCGGTAAAAAGCCCCTTCCGTCCTCAAACAAGCAGTTCAAAGTTCAGCCTTCAGGCTGCACTTTCGGAGCAAGCTAAAGCTCAGACTCTGAACATTGATGCGCACCTGCCGGGGACGGATGCCTGTTTGACAAGCAACACCGGCGCGGGTATTTTCCTTAATTTTCGCGAAAGGATACTCAACAAATATGAAGCGCGTAGGAGTGCTTGTTGGCCGGGAAAAAACGTTTCCCGAGGCAATAATCAAAGCCATTAACGAACAGGGTCGCGGCGATGTGCTGGCCGAGTACATCAAGCTCGGCGGCATTCGATATGACGACCCACCGAAGTATGACCTGGTTATAGATCGCATCTCGCATGAAGTTCCGTTCTACCGCGCCGCGCTGAAGCGAATGGCGCTCGAAGGCGCCATCATTATCAACAACCCTTTCTGGTGGTCGGCCGACGATAAATTCTTTAACTACTCGCTCGGGAAGAAACTGGGAGTAGCGATTCCGAAAACGGTACTGCTGCCGCAGCAGGACTACATTGAAGGTATCGTCAGCGAGAGCCTGCGCAATCTCGAGTTCCCACTCGACTGGCAGGGGATCATCGACTACGTCGGGCTGCCGGCCTTTCTGAAGCCGTTCGATGGTGGTGGCTGGAAGAATGTCTCGAAGATCAATTCGCTCGAGGAACTCTGGAATGAGTACAACAAGACGGGCACGCTCTGTATGACGCTTCAGGAGTCGATCGACTTCGAACAGTTCGTCAGGTGCTACTGCGTCGGCCAGCAGGACGTGATGATCATGGCTTACGATCCGCGCAAGCCATACTTGTCAGGGGAGCAATACGTTCACAATCCGAACTACCTCGAGCCGGCGCTTGCCGAGCGAGTAACAAAAGACGTGCGCACGCTTTGTACGGCACTTGGCTACGACATCAACACAGTGGAATTTGCGATCAAGGATGGCGTGGCTTACGCCATCGACTTCATGAATCCAGCACCCGATGCGGAGTTAGCCTCAGTAGGCGAGTTCTATCACAACTGGATCAAAGATGCGGTGGTGCAGCTTGTGTTCAAGCGTCTGGGTGAAGGACGCGAGCGTTCGCGCTATCGTTGGGATGCGTTGTTGAATCCGGAACCGCAGCAGGCTTATGCAGTGGCGTCAGCGGCGGAACAGCAGGCACGAACAATCACGCCGGCCCCGATAGCGAAGAAAGCTGCGACTAAGCGGAAGAAGTCCTAGAGCAGAAAATTTTTCCGCAAAGACGCAAAGTAAAACCTGGCTTTGCGTCTTTGCCGTCTTAGCGTCTTTGCGGGAAAACTACGCTGGCGAACGATGCTTCGAGCGGGTGAAGAGCATTCGCGTGCCGACGAGTGTCAGAAGCCAGATAATCAACGACGACGAAGCAAGCGACCAGCCAAAGCTCGCAGCAACCGGATCGATAAAACCACCGACCAGCGCGAGCAGTACACTCGCATTCGTCACACGCAATGCAAGACGACGAATGCGAGTGACGCTTTGCAGCCAGTTGATCCGGCGCAGTTCCGCGGCAAGATAGTCATCGTCGTTATTCAACTGCATGTAGTAATCGCCTTCACTCCGAGCGTATCGCGCCAGCGCCTGTTCGGAACTCACGCGCGCCGCTTCGTGATAATGATGAATGACGTGGGCCAACTTGCCTTCCCTTAGCGCGATGTCTGCAAGACCTACCCGGGCTTTGAAGTTCCCGCTATCGAGCTCGACGACCTTCTGCAGCGCTCGCCTTGCATGTCCTGCATCGCCACACTCCAAAAAACTTTCTCCGATCAGCGGCAGCAACACCACATCATTCTCCGCACGAATACTTGCGAGCCGTAACGCTGCTCGCGCTCTCGATAAAAGGCGCGCATCTGCCTGGGCGCTGGCCTGTGATCGTAACAACCGCGCGAAGTCGTAAATAAGCCATGCACCATGCGGTCTCACGTTGAACGCGCGACGAAAAGCTTCAGCTGCCTCTCGCAGCCGGCCCGACACCCGTAGTTCGTTTCCGAGTCGACGAAGCAGCCGCGCTCTTTCCATATCTTCAGGCGTCGCCGGTGTTTCCGGAGCTTCAACACGCTGCCTTAACTTTCTGCCCAGCTTGAAATCCAATTTGGTAAGGTCGAGTAACTCTGACGAAGCAAGCTGCGATAGTTGTGTCTTGCGATTCAGAAAACCCGGATCGTGCAAATAGTCGCGCAAATCGCGGCTGCGATTGTCCAGCTTGCTTTCGTGGATCAAAGGAAATAGTTCGCGTACGAACTGCCTGTAGTAATACCCACCGGAAACAATTACAAACTCCTTGCCCTTGCCGGTGATCTGCGTGCGGTAACGATAACGAACCCGTCCGCCGCGCCGCAGTGTGCGGACAGCCTGAGTTTCTACAGTTTCAAAATCGTCGATCGAAAGCTGCTTGCGATAACCAAAAAGCAGATGAAGAAGAGACGCCAGAGGGCCTTGCCGCCGCAGCATAACTCCATCAAAACCGATTCGATCACTCAGGGCGAGCACGGGAAGCGCCAGCCACGCTACCGCTATCAGAATTAAGGCGGCAGCATCGTACTGCGCACGCAACATCAGCGCAGCCACGAAGGTAACGACGCTCGCGAGCGCCAGGTATGGACCAGGTGAAACACGGACGCTGGCGATCGTGGGTTTCTTTTGCGCGTGCTCGCGTTCTTCCTGTACTTCGGAGAGGACGGGCAGGCTATTAAACTCTTTGGTTTCGTTCATCTTCTATTGCTCAATCGGGCAATCGATCGGCATTTCGAAAGAAAAACTGCCGCGCGATCTGCCGGGTTCAGTGTAACGCAAGTCGGCCAATTGAACGAGAGTGCGCGTTGTGCAACCGGGATCTGCCAGTTTCATCACCGGGAAACGCGCGAAGCCCAGGAAAACGTGAGCTGGCCGCTGCTGCAAAACCCTCACTTTCAGTTCGGGCGATTCTTTCGCGTAACGAACAATCCTGTCTGACGGCGTGTCGTCAAGAAGCCCCACGTCGAATCGATACATTGCGCGATCCGTTTCGAAGACGCAGTCCCAACGAAATGGATTTGCGAGTCTCGGCATCGCAGCCAGCCGCGCAACAGTTTCACCATTTGCGGTCGCCACCTGCGCAGCTTGTTCATCTCCGCGAGCAACGGCTGTTGAATGAGCAACTGCGAGCAGGCTCCAGTAACCGAGCACGATCGCAAAGGCTACTAACGCGATCCGGCCTCCCCAACGCTCGCGCGCGCCTTTCACAAACAGCACAATCAGCGCGATCAGCGCCACAATCCATACAAGCGCGATCAATCGAGGATTGGGCAGATTACTACTTCGCTCGCTGGCAACTATCAGAAACGTCAGTGCCGCCGCGACTAACGCCCAAATAAACTTTCCGGAAGTGGTTTTTGTCGACAAGAGAAATGACGCACCGCCGAGAACTATCCACATAAACGGATCGACGATGAAAACAAGATCGCCGTAGAACCACTTCTCGTTCCACGGCAACAGAAATCGAATACCGTAGTTGTTGGTCCAATCCAGCAGCGGGTGAGTTGCGCTTACGATAACCGAAGCCAGCAACAACCCTTTCAGCTTTACTGCTGGCTGTCGTTGGCGGAAGCGTGACCAGAGCTGATCGATACCGTAGAAGATGAGTGGCAAGATAATCGCGAGTGCAACAACGCCGATGATTGCGTGAGTGATGCCGCGATGATGCTGTAGAAAGGTCCACCTATCGCCAAAGGCCAGGACAACGATGTCGGAGTCGGGAGAGTTAGCCGCGAGCAGGCAGAGGGCGGTTGCACCGGGAGACAATTTTTCCAGCCCCGCCTTCGCCGCAGTGAGCCCGACAAGTGAATGGGTAAGGTTGTCCATTAATCAAATGTGTAATGCTACCCCTTGGAGTGCGGGGGGGGGGGGGGCCGCCAGGGTGGGAGACAAAGTGAAAAACAAAACGAACAACAGCCCCCCCCCCCCCACACGCGAGAGTTGGTAAGCGCACAAAGG
>JAICGZ010000121.1 GCA_025922875.1 Pyrinomonadaceae bacterium | reverse complement strand
TATCGCACCGGCGACCTGGGACGTTATCTGCCCGACGGCAATATTGAAATCCTCGGACGGGCTGATTTCCAGGTCAAGATTCAGGGGCACCGCATTGAGCTAGAAGAGATCGAGACGACTATTAAACGCCATCCCTCCGTGCGCGACGCCGTTGTGACGGTTGCAAGTGAAGATGGGAACAAGCGTTTGGTGGCCCACGTTGCCTCGAGTAATGGGCCCCTGCCAACGCCGACCGACATACGCGCTTTTCTTACTCAAAGACTTCCGCTGTACATGGTACCTTCGGTTTATTTGATGTATCAGGAACTGCCCCTCGGGCCAAACGGTAAGCTCGATCGGAAAGCGCTGCAAAAAACGACACTGTCCCGCTCGAAGGATCTGCATGAGCCTGATGTAAGGCAAAGCTCGCTTACTAAACGAATATCCCAACTCATCTCAACTGTGCTGAAAGTGGACCATCTCAATGCCAGCAGCAATCTTCTCGAACTGGGCGCAAACTCTGTTGATCTCATCCGAGTTGCGAACGCACTGGAAGCGGAATTCAGTTTTCGGCCCAGTATCGAAGAGATATATCGCAATCCTTCGATTGAAGGACTGACGAGCATCTACGAAGACACGTTGACTCACGGCAACGAAACTTTCCAGAGATTGAAGTCGACCTCCACTTCCGAGAAGCGTTTTACCGCAACTCAGCTCCTGGGACCGTCTGAACGAGAGGAATTCAGCAGGCGTCACTATGAACTGCGCGCTGGTGATGACACGCTAGCGACGTTCTCCCTGCCTACTCCCGAGTCCGATGAGTTGATAAAGGAAGAGTTCACTAAACGCCGAACGCACCGCAAATTCGCGTTGCGACCGATACCCGTATCACAACTGTCTCAGTTGCTGGGTTGCTTGAGACGACTACTCATCGACGGAGCGCCGAAATACCTTTATCCATCAGCAGGCGGATTGTATCCGGTGCAAACGTACTTGCACGTCAAGCGTAACCGGGTCGAGGGCATTGATGCCGGCGTCTATTATTACCATCCCGTTGCCCACCATTTGACTCTGCTGTCGGCTGAAGTGGAAATAGATCGAAATATTCACGAGCCGTTTATCAACAGGCCTGTCTTCGATGAGGCTGCGTTTTCGATCTTTCTCATGGCTCAACTCAAGGCGATTGCCCCTGTCTACCAGGAACACGCGAGGGATTTCTGTTTACTCGAAGCGGGGTGCATGGCCCAACTTCTGATGCTGAATGCGCCGGCAAATCAAATCGGCCTCTGCCCGATTGGTTATCTCGACTTCGAGCCGATAAGGAGTTTCTTTAAACTCGAGTCGAGCCATGAACTGATTCACTCTTTCATCGGTGGTCCACTTGATTCTGCGTCTCCAGACGCAACGAGCGCGAAGCTGCAAGGAAAGGCAGAGAGGGTTGCAAGGATGTTGGAAAGACTTGACGGTCTCACGGAGGATCAAGTCAAAGCATTGCTCGAAGGACATAACAAATGAGTTCGTCGACCGTGTCAGACTGGGACCGTATTTACCGAGAGATTGGCCGTCTCTCCCCCGAGCGGTTGGAACTTCTCAAAGTGTTACTTACGAACGAAGGCCTCGATGTTTCAGAGACTTTGATTGTGCCGCGCTCGTCGGAGGAGGGCCCTTTCCCGTTGTCCTTTGCGCAACGACGATTATGGTTCGTGAATCAACTCCAGCCTGAGAATAACGCCTACAACATCGCGATCGCGGTGCGTCTCAGAGGCTCACTGACTGTGGAAGCGCTACGTTGCAGCTTGAGCGAGATTGTGCGCCGCCACGAAACACTGCGCGCTACATTTCAAACGATTGAAGGTAGACCGGTGCAAGTGGTCAATCCGGTTCAGCCACTCAGCTTGCCGCTTATTGCTCTCGATGGGCCATCAACTGAGATTGACGACGAAGCGCTGAGAATCGCAATTGACGAAGCTCGAACACCATTTGATCTGCTTAAGGGGCCTTTGTTGCGGTCTAGGTTGCTGCGTCTGAAATCGGACGAGCACGTGCTGCTGTTAACAATGCACCATATTATTGCCGATGGGTGGTCGCTGGGAATCCTCGTCGACGAGTTACGGGTGTTATACGAAGCATACTGTGCCGGAAAGCCGTCACCGTTGCCGGAGCTTTTGATCCAAAGTGCAGATTTTGCGCGGTGGCAGAATGAAAGGCTCCAGGGAGAGTTGTTAGAAAAAAATCTTGCGTACTGGCGACGACAGTTGCGGCAGCCGCTGGCGGAACTGGAGCTACCGGCAAATGGGCCACGGCCGGCGGTCCAGAGTTTTCGCGGGGCGACCGAGTCGCTAATGCTGTCACAACCGTTGTCTGACAGTCTTCAAGCGTTGAGCGAACGACAGAGAGTTACGTTGTTTATGACGTTGCTAGCCGCGTTCAACGTTCTGTTGCACAGCTACAGCGGACAGCGCGATATCGTTGTCGGCACCGGAGTCGCCAACCGAGATCGAGCCGAGACAGAGCGTTTGATCGGGTGCTTTGTGAATCTCCTGGTGCTCCGCACCGATCTCTCAGGAGGTTCGACTTTCATACAACTTCTGGACCAGGTCAAGGAGGTAACAATCGCTGGTTATGCTCACCAGGAATTACCTTTCGAAAGGTTGGTTGATGAGTTAGACCCGCAACGCAGCCTCGATGGCACTCCGATTATTCGCGCAGTGTTTGTGCTGCAAAACGCGCCACTTGGTCCATTGGAGCTTTCCGGTCTCACTTTGATTCCGTGGGAAATTGATAACGGCACGACGCGATTCGACCTGACCCTATTCATTCACCCGACCAGCGAAGGTTTAAAAGCCAAGTTCCAGTACAGCACCGATATCTTCAGTCGCGAGACCATTGTCGAATTGTTAGATCGTTACCAGGTGTTGTTAAGCAGGATTGTGGCCCAGCCTACCATGCGGATCAGTGAGCTGGTTGCTGAATCCGGGGGGAAGCAGTTAAGGGAAACCGACAAATCGACACGTCTGACATACGACGTCGAGCCGAAGGCAGTTACGATCTCCGACAACACGTTGGTGAGAACGCGCCAGTTGCATGAAGGTCAAAATCTGCCGCTGTTGATACAACCACTCTTCGAGGATCTGGATGTCGTCGATTGGGCCGCCGGCAATCGAGAATTCCTTGAGCGTCATTTACTGAAGAATGGCGGTCTGCTGCTGCGGGGCTTCAACCTGAATTCAGTGAAGCAGTTTGAGGATTTTGCGAGGGCCTTCACCCCGAATCTGTATGCAGAAAACGGAGAGCTGGAACGAACCAATATCAGCAACATGGTCTACAGCCCCGTCAACTATCCTGCCGATCAGGCAATCCTTTGGCACAATGAGAATTCCTTCTGCCCGCGCTGGCCTTTAAAAATATGGTTTCTCTGTCTTCAGCCTGCTGCTCAAGGAGGTGAAACACCAATCGTCGATAGCCGCCGCGTTTATCAAAAGGTCCCTGCCAGGATCTGCGAACAGTTTGCGCAGAAGGGCATCATGTATTTACGTAATTACCGGCAGGGACTCGGTCTGACCTGGCAGCAAGTCTTTCAAACGCAGAGTCGTGCAGAAGTCGAGGAACACTGCAAAAGATTTAACATTGATTTCGAATGGAAGGGACCAGATCATCTAAGCACCAGGTCTGTGCGCCCTGCCGTGGCGAGGCATCCCCGAACAGATGAAATGGTTTGGTTTAACCAAGTCTGCCACTGGCATATTTCGTGTCTCGATCAAGAGGCGCGAGAATCGATGCTCCTTCTTTTTAAGGAAAAGGACCTACCGAGGCATGCCTACTATGGTGATGGTACGCCGATAGGAGATGACGAAATAGCCGAGGTGGTTGCGGCATATAAAGAAGCGGAAGTAGTCGTCGGCTGGCAGAAAGGCGATATTCTCATGCTGGATAACATGCTTACTGCTCACGCTCGCCGGCCGTTTTCGGGCGAGCGTAAGATGGCGGTTACGATGGGAGAGATGATTACCAGCGCAGATCTTGAAAGAGATGTCAGATCAGATAATCGGGTTTAGACTCTCGCCCCAACAGAAGCGCCTCTGGCGTTTACAAGAAGGCAGTTCCGCCTACCACGCGCGGTGCATAGTACGCTGCCAGGGAAAGCTCGACACCAACATCTTAAGAGAAGCTATTCAGCGAATAGTCGATCGTCACGAGATTCTCCGGACGACGTTTTATCGCGCCCGTGGTATGACGGCGCCGATTCAGGTTGTTGCAAGGCGTGGACAGTTTTCGTGGGTTACGCACAGCGTGGCCCAACTCAATCCGGAGGAGCAAACAACTGCTATTGATGAGTCTCTGCGCAGGGAGGCTTCTCACCCATTCGATTTAGAACAGGGTCCTTTGTTGCGCGCAATGCTCATCGAGCGATCCGAGCAAGAGTGGATTTTGGTATTCAGCCTGCCATCTCTCTGCGCGGATGTCCGGACACTGAAAAATATTCTGGCAGAGGTTCGTGATCACTATGCCGCAGGCACTGGAAGCGACCGGGCCACCTCCGAAGCATTACGATACGTACAATTCGCCGAGGTCCAGAATGATTTACTTGATACGCTTCCAGACCATCCCGCCGATGCCGCGTTTCCATCTTTTGTTCTGAGTTCCGCGATGCTTCCGTTCGAACGGTCGACGCGGGAGAAACTCCCATTTGGGCCTCGAGTGCTTGCCGGAAAGACCCTCAGTGCTGCAAGCGTGAATGAGATTGATGCGTTGGCCCAGGCTCACGGCGTAACAGCATCGGTATTTCTACTCACGTGTTGGTACATCACTCTACAGCGTTGGAACGGTTCCTCGAAGATCACCGTCGGAGTTCATTGTGAAAACCGGACTCATGAAAAACTGCAAAACGCTCTTGGATTGTTTGCCACATATTTTCCAGTTACCAGTGAGTTGAGAACGGAGGAGTCTTTCATTGAGGCCCTGGGCCGCGTCAAAACAGAACTGCGCGACCTCGAGCACCGGGAACATTTTATTTGGTGGGGTGGCGTTGATGTAGCGGACACTGTCAGCCCGCCGCACTGCTATGTTTTCGAAGAGACTGTTGATGATTCTGGAGACGAAGAACTGCGTTGGTCTATTGGAGAACGAGAGGTTTACCAGGAACAGTTCAAAGTGCTGTTGCAGTGTCTGCGAGTTGCGAATGGTATCGAGCTCCGCTGGCATTACGACGAGAACATTCATCAGAAACAGACGGTCGATGAACTAGCCGCGCAATTCAACCTAGTAGTGAACAGTGTGTTGCAGCATCCTCGACGTCGAATCGATCGATTGGAGTTGATGGGCCAATTACAACGCGAACAAGTGGCCCGTTGGAATGAGACGGAGGTGGAATACTCGTCAGAGGAGTGTCTGCACGAGTTGGTGGCAGCCCAGGTAGAGCGGACGCCGGAAGCAGTGGCGGTGATTGATGGTAGAGAGCAGGTGACTTATGCGGAACTAAACCGGAGGGCAAATCAACTAGCACATTACCTGCAGGCTGCGGGAGTAGGACCGGAAGAGTTGGTGGGTATTTGTCTGGGGCGTTCGGTGTCGATGGTGGTGGCGGTGTTGGCGGTGCTGAAAGCTGGTGGTGCTTACGTGCCGTTGGATCCGGAATACCCGCGGGCGCGGGTGAGCTACATGCTTGGGGACGCGGAAGTGCGGTTGGTGCTGACGGAGCGAGGGTTCAGTGAGGGAGTGCGGGCGGCGGGAGTGAAAGTGGTGGAGCTGGATGAAGAGGGAGGAGAGAGGTTGGCGGCCTACAGTGACGAGGACTTGCCGAACAAGGTATCGCCTGAGAACCTCGCCTACGTGATCTACACTTCCGGCTCCACCGGCCGACCCAAAGGAGTAATGGTCACGCATCTCGGCGTCGTTAATTATCTCGGTTGGGCCACGAAGTTCTACGAAGCAGAGCGCGGACGTGTAGTTCTGTTGCACTCCTCACTGAGTTTCGATCTTACGATAACGAGTCTCTTCGCCCCGCTTCTCGCCGGTCAGCGGTTGCTACTAGTTTCCAGCCTTGAGGCCTTAGCCGAAGCACTGTGTCGTAACGTTGATTACAGTTTGATCAAAATGACCCCGTCGCACCTGCAAGTGCTTAGCGGGCTCATCGCAGAGCGACGCGTAGACGCGCGGATCGGTGTGTTGATCCTGGGTGGCGAAGCTTTGAGTGGTCAAAGTCTCGTGTGGTGGGGCGAGCATGCGACAACTGAGCGGATCATCAACGAGTATGGTCCAACCGAAACAGTCGTCGGTTGCAGCTTTTATGATACCAGTGAAGGCCCGGGCACGGCGGGATATTTCCCTATCGGAAAACCGATCGCCAATGTGGAAATGTACTTGCTGGATGAAGACCTGGAGTTTGGGGCCGTTGGTCCTGTCGGTGAGATCCACATTGGCGGTGTTGGGCTGGCGCGAGGTTACTTCAAACGACCCGATTTGACGGCCGAGAGATTTTTGCCAAATCCGTACAGCCAAGTCCCCGGAGCACGCATGTTCAGGAGTGGCGATCTGGGACGACGGCGCTGGGATGGGATCTTAGAGTTTGTCGGTCGAGCTGACGGACAAGTAAAGACCCGCGGACACCGTGTCGAGTGTGGTGAAGTGGAAGCAGTGCTGCGAGAGCAGCGTGGAGTGCGAAACGCTGTCGCGGCGCTTAGAGAGAATAAAGGACATCACGAGCTGGTGGCGTATGTCGTGCCGGAACAAAGCGATCTGTTTGTTGATGAACAACTGTACCAACTGCCGAATGGCCTGGAAATCGCGCACGCTAATCGGAATGAGACACAGTTGCTCTATCAGGAGATATTTCTAGATCAAGCCTACTTTAAAAACGGAATTAGCCTCGTCGAGGGTGACTGCGTTTTTGATGTAGGGGCCAACATCGGGCTCTTCACGCTCTTTGTGCAACAACGATTCAGAGACGTGCCCGTCTATGCGTTCGAACCTGTACCTCCTTTGTTTAATAAACTGCGGTCCAATGTAGCGCTCTACGGGTTGAATAGCCGCCTCTTCAATTGCGCGGTTTCAAATACAAGCGGAACTTCAACCGTCACCTATTATCCGCGCCAGACCACGATGTCCGGTCTTTACACTGACGCTCCGGAAGACGAGCAACTCACCAGAGACTTCCTCGATAACCAGGAGCAGTTGGCCCAATATGCGGATGATTTTTTGAGCGGGAGATTTTCTTCACGGACGTTTCCATGTGTTCTGAAAACAATCTCTGAGGTTATCAGTGAGCACCGGCTTGAACAGATTGGTTTACTTAAAGTGGACGTGGAAAAGAGTGAACTTGATGTGCTCCGCGGGATTAACGAAGAAGATTGGAGAAAGATCCGGCAGATTGTTATCGAGGTACACAATATCGAAGGACGATTGGAGCAGATCACTTCTTTGTTGAAGGAGAAGGGTTACGAGGTTATTACCGAGCAGGAACCGCTGCTTAGGAACACGTCACTCTACACGCTTTATGCGACTCGCGAAGCAAACGCACGACAATTCCTGCGGGCTGAAGTCAGGCGCCTAACCCCACTTACGTTGCCCGGTAAGGCGAAATTCATTGCCGACCTTCGGGAGGGTTTACAGGAGAAACTTCCCGCTTACATGATGCCGGCCCACTTCTTCCTGCTCGACGAACTTCCTTTAATGGCCAATGGCAAAGTGGATCGCAGCGCACTGTTGGCTCGAGAAATTCCCTCTGCCGCGAGGCGCGAGTTTGTTCCGCCTGAGACACATGTCGAAAAGATCCTCGCGGGAGTTTGGGCTGAAGTACTCGGGGTGCCTCAAGTGGGCGTCACTGAAAATTTCTTCGAGCTGGGAGGTGATTCAATATTAAGCGTTCAAGTCGTGGCCGGCGCACGCAAAGCGGGCCTGGACTTTACGCCTAAACACTTATTTGAGAACCAGACGATCAGACAACTGGCGGCCCTTTCGCTTACGAAGGCACGTATTGATGAATCTGCGGTCCCACAGGTCGAAGCAGACGGTGCGTTGATGTTGACACCCATTCAGCGTTGGTTTTTTGAGCAAGAGTTAACTGATCCGCATCATTTCAATCAGGCTGCGCTGCTGACGGTGGCGGCCGATTGTGACGCGCAGTTGTGCAAACAGGTGTTGAACGAAATACAGCTTCATCACGAGGCCCTGCGGCTGCGTTTTGTTCGTGAAGACAACCGCTGGCGTCAATACGTCGCACCTCACGATGATTCGTCAATTCCCTTCGTCGCTGTGGACCTATCCGAATTGACTGACATAGAACAACAAACAGCGATTGAAACGACTGCTGATGAGTTGCATCGCAGTCTTGACTTGAGCACTGGTCCGTTGTGGCGCGCCACATTCTTCCGCCTGGGCGCTTCGAAAGCCAGGTTGCTGATTGTAGTTCACCACCTTGCGATTGATGGAGTGTCGTTGCGAATTCTCCTTGCAGACCTGCAGCAGGGTTACCGCCAGCTTAGCGAAGGCAGAGCGGTCGATCTTGTTCCGGCCACCAGCTCATTTCGACAATGGACCAACGCACTTCGGGAATATGCAACGACCCCGGAAGTGCGCGACGAGCTGACTTATTGGGTGCAACAGTTGGAGGCAGCGCACCAGTCGTTACCACGCGACACCATCGCTCAAGCTGAAATCACGGGGAAGGCGATGGACCGCGAAGTATGCGCGCGCCTGAGTGCCGCTGAGACGCACGCATTGCTGACTGTAGTGCCTCGAGCCTATCAAGTGGGAATCACTGACGTGTTGCTGACTGCCCTGGCCGGCGCATTGAGTGCTTGGATCGGACCGGGCTCGATTGTGGTGGACGTTGAGGGTCACGGACGCGAGTTTATCTCGGACGGCTTAGATACCACCCGGACCATTGGTTGGTTCACTACGATATATCCCGCGGTCCTGAAGCTTGGCGGCGTGGATTACGAAAAGCAACTGCATACGATGAGCGAGTACATGCGGAATGTCCCGCGTAAAGGAATTGGCTACGGAATACTGCGTTATTTGAACGAAGCCAGCGACGCGGCCGTAAGGTTAGGGGCTGCGCCTCAAGCGGAGATGAGTTTCAATTATTTGGGCCAACTCGATCGCGGAATAGGCGCCGGAGTGCTAGTGGATGTGGCCCCGGAAGGAAGCGGCGAGTGGCGAAGTGCTCGGAGCCTGCGGTCCTATTTGCTGGAGGTGGACGCGCGTGTATTGGGTGGTGAGTTGCGTGTCAGGTGGAACTACTCGGAAGCAACACACAATCAAGCAACCGTAGAGAAACTGGCTTATAGTTATATGAGTGTGTTGCGAGCGTTGATCGCGCTCGGCGTTAAGGAGAGGGTCGCAGGAGATATCGACTTGCGACCGGTAAATGTTTCCCGGCGCGAGTTCGATCAAATGGTTCGACTACATGGTCCAATAGAAGATATTTACGATCTATCACCGGCCCAGAAGGGAATTCTGTTTCATGTTCTCTATGCACCGCATTCGCGAGCTTATTACGTGCCGCTTAGCTGCACCCTCGAAGGGAATTTGCGCGTCTCAGAATTCAGAGACGCCTGGCTGAACACTCTGCAACGACACCCCGTGCTGCGCACAGCAATCGGTTGGGGCAATAGCGGAGAACCGTTGCAGATCGTCTATTCAGACGTTCAGTTACCTTGGACTCAGCACGACTGGCGCGGCATACCACCACACGAGCAATCACAGCGATGGGAGTCGCTGCTCGAGGCTGATAGGGACAGGGGCTTTGATTTGTCGACCCCACCGTTGCTGCGCTTATACCTGGCACAAGTTGCTGATTCCACGTACCAGTTTTTATGGAGCTTCTCTCATCTGATATTAGACGGCTGGTCCGTGATTCTGTTGCTTGAGGAAGTCTTTGCTTCGTACGGTGCGTTGTGCGAGCGCGAGAGCATCAACCCTCCGAGGAGACGGCAGTATCGAGAGTATGTCAGGTGGCTTCGCGATCAGGATTTGTCGGTAGCACGTTCGTGGTGGCAAACGTATTTGGAAAACTTTAAGCCTACGTATTTGGCAGGCCTGGAAGATCCTCACCCCACGGCGCAACCGAAGTTTTTCTGTGAACGCGACCTTCGTTTTTCAATTGCAACTACAAGTGCACTGCAATCCTGGACCCGACAACACCATCTCACTCTGAACACGGTGGCGCAGGGAGCATGGTCCCTGCTGCTCCGTCACTATACCGGTAAGGAAGAGGTAGTTTTTGGCGCAACGGTTTCGGGCCGGCCGCCGTCGCTTCAGGACAGCGATCAGATGGTGGGCCTCTTTATTAATACGCTTCCCGTGATCACGCGAATTTCGGGAGAGGATGAATTGGTCCCGTGGCTGACAAGACTTCAAGCGCAACAAGCGGAGGCGCGCCAGTTTCAGGATCTTTCGCTGGCGGAGATACAAAAATGTAGTGGCCTCGAGTCGGGCCAGGCGCTATTCGACAGCTTAGTCGTGTTTGAAAACTACCCGGTTAAAGTATCGGTACGCGACCTGAGTAGTCACTTAACAATCCGAAACATTCGCTTCGTTGATCCTTCACACTACCCGGTAACCTTGACTGTAGGGCTCGATCCGGAATTTCTGCTGTGCCTCACCTGTGATAGCCGGTTCTTTGGGCCCGAGACTATTCGCCTGATGCTGGAACAATTCAGAACTGTCTTGACAGCGTTTGCGACTGGCAGCGATCTAAAGCTGAAGGTATTTGAAGAAATCCTGAGTGAAACAGAACGCAGACAACAACGCCTTCAAGACGATGAATTGAAAGAGGAGAACCGGCGAAAGTTGAAAGAAGTGAGACGCAAGGGCGTCGCACAGCATTAGACAGCTTTGCCCCAAAAGTCAGCACCACAACGCCGTAGCGCGTGGGTCAACCGTCAGAACTCAAATATCAATAAGTGGAACTGACATTGTCCAAGGCCGATTACTGACTTTTGAGGCCAAGCCGTCGACGGTAAACCTCCTGCAGGTAACACCTTGCTCTGGAGACGTACAGAAACAGACCAGCCAAAGTTTTAAGAGATCTTCTTGAACCTGAGAAGACCTTCAAATACTTTTCCATCTCGGCTGTGTATATAAGAAAATCCCTCGGCCTTAACGTGGCTAGCACCGCCTGCACCGGAAAAAAGTCCAGCAGCCTATTTGACAGGTTGTAGTATTCCGCGAACAGCTCCTGGTTCTTTGCAAGGCTTAATGAGCCCACCGGTATCAACCACCTTTCGGGCTCAAACTCGACTGGCAGATCACGCGCGCTCTTTTGTAAGAAAGAGTGAAGTGCCTGCTGCTCTTTTGTAGCTTCCTGGACCTCCTCAAACGGCCCTTCACTGCGATTGCGCCAAAACGTCTCTTTGACTGCTTGGGCCATGTATTTGATGGTAGCTTCTGAAGGTTCACTGTTTGCGTTCACCCGATTCAGAAAGTCATAGAGTCGCTTGGTTTCCGAATGCGGGCCCCGCACGAGTCTCTCATACGAAATGATCAATCTGTTTTCATTATTGGTTTGCTCCAGAATGGAAGACATCCGCAATTGCCACCGCAGCAGGTTTCCCGCAATAAAGCTTAGCGACGGCTTTAGCTGCTCGCCCATCACAAATTTTTGCCAGGAACGTGCCGAATCATAGGGATTGCGAACTGTGATGATGTAGGTTGCCTCACCCCAGATCTCCTTCCAGAACGGCATAAAGAAAGTGAGATCCGGGTACTTCCAGACCCAAGCCCTTCCTTGCTTTTCCATCTCCTTAACAAGCTCACGCGCTTTGTCCCGGCATGCGTCCAAAGAGTTGGTTTCCGCGATTGGCGGTGAATACGCCGCATCCCACCAGCTCATTTCGGCTGCGCGGCACATCTCGCCCATGAACTTCCAGAGAGGCTTGTATTCCCAGAACCCGGTAGGATTTCTTTCGTCGCCGGGATATAACATGTCCGATTCGCCTGCGTGAGCACCCCACCTGTGTACCATTTCGGTGACTAGAGAAGTCCCACTCCGCTCAACCCCAAGCACAATTACAGGCCTGCATCTCGGCTTCTCTATCTCGCGTTCCAATGCAAAAGCGCTCATGATTAAAATCGGATAGAATATTCAACCCCCGTTCACTGATAGCTGAGCTATTATAGCGCCGCTTACGGCGACAAGGGATTAGATCTGGCGCCCTCATTGGGGGCGATCAGTCCCGTGATCTCACACGCAGCTTTGTCCCTCTTAGAACTGAGCCACTTGAGGGTCGAGCCAGATGAAACATCCAAAGACGCCCAATACCATTCTTGAAGAGTTACGATCGGCAAGTCGACGCGCCGTCAGCCTAACGCGCGAAGAAACCGTAACGTTTGATTATCTTGGATCGGACCTTGGACTACCGCTGGTGATCGAGGCCAGAATCAAGGGCCTCGTGCTTTCTACCTGGGCGAGTAGCAGACGAGAACTAATCGAAGATCATGTTTTTAAGTATGGGGCAGTTTTATTTCGCAACTTCAAAGTGCCGACTGCAACTGAGTTCGAGAGATTCATCAGCTCGGTCTCCGAACAGCCATTTGCCTATCACGATCGTTCGTCTCCTCGTAGCGAGGTATCCGGAAACATCTATAGCTCCACTGAGTATCCGGCTGATCAAACGATATTTCTTCATAACGAGAATTCCTACGCGCATACCTGGCCGCTGCGAATCTTCTTTTGCTGTGTAACGCCGGCCCAACGCGGGGGGGAGACTCCCATTGCCGATACACGGAAGATCTTGCAGCGGATCGAACCTCGGGTTCGCCGGCGCTTCATGCAAGAGAGAGTCTTGTACGTCCGTAATTTCGGAGGCGGACTCGGTCTTCCCTGGCAAACGGCGTATCAAACCACAGACCGTTTGGTAGCAGAGAAACACTGCAGAGAATCTGGTTATGAGACTCGTTGGGAAGGTGAGCGTTTGACCACTCGCAGGGTTGGACCAGCAATCGCGATTCACCCGCGAACTCGCGAGAGCGTATGGTTTAACCATGCGACGTTTTTTCATGTATCGACACTCGATCCTGCCATCCGCAAGGCGTTGATGCAGGAAGTTAAACAAGAGGACTTACCACACAATACTTACTATGGCGACGGCGTTGCGATTGAAGACTCTGTATTGGACCACTTGCGTGAAGCGTACCAGCGGGAAACCGTGATCTTTCAGTGGCAAGCGGGAGATGTGTTGATGCTCGATAATATGTTGACAGCTCATGGACGCATGCCATTCGCTGGTCCACGACAAGTTTTAGTAGGCATGTCCGAACAATGCGCTGTCAGGGAGTTTAATGGCGAGGGAGCGGCTGTAACATGCCGGATGTAACCATAGAAGGGTTTTACCTTTCGCCGCAGCAGCGACGGCTATGGGACGTGCAGCGACGGGCGAACTTCGGGACGTTGCTTGCGCGCTGCATCGTTGATGTTGATGGCCCGCTCGATCGTGAGATCTTAACCAGGGCTTTGGATGACCTTGTGGAACGGCACGAGATTCTCCGCACGAGTTTTCGCTGCCTGGATGGCACGGACGTTCCGGTTCAGATAGTCAACAAAAGTTCGCCAGTACGCCTTATTGAAAATGATCTACGCGGACTAAGTGTACAAAGTCAGCAGGACACGATCGAAACCTTCTACGAATCGATCGTCCAGCTAGACTTGGACCACACACCGCTCTTTGTGAATCTGAATGCACTCGCCGCAGATCGACATGTATTGATCATCTGTTTGCCCGCTTTATGCACTGACGCCGCCGGCCTGAGGGTCCTTATAGACGAGGTTCGTCGGGCCTACGCTGTCCGGTTGCGTATGCCGGTAACAGAGCGTGAGGTGATGCAGTATGCTGACATCGCTGAGTGGCAGAACCAATTGATCAGTGCGGCGCCGCCGGCCGCTATCTCATTCTGGGCCTCTCAGATGTCTCTGCTGGACCACGCTCAGGGCCCTCTTCCTTTTGAGTTACGTCAGACCACAGATTTTCGTTTCTCTCCGCGAGTAGTGCGCGTTCCGGTTTGTGATAGGCCCCTTTTGGATGACATCAAGTGTCTTGCAGCGTCGTTGGATATCGATGTTGGCACGATCTTTCTGGCGTGCTGGCAGGTGCTCCTCTGGCGACTCACGCGCTCAAGATCAGTTCTAGTCGGTGTCACTGTCGAGCAACGTCCTTATCCTGAGTTGGAGACCGCCCTCGGTCTGTTTGCCAACTATCTCCCACTCGGTTGCGAGCTTAAACCTGGCCTCAAATTCTCAGACCTGTTGCAACGGGACACGCAATTGCTCTCAGAGATCCGGGAGCGACAGTTGCATTTCAGTTGGGAACAGCTTGGGGAGAGTGGGACCGATCAACCATTCTGGCCTTATTGCTTTTCGTATTCCAAAGGCACTGAAGATCAGGTTGCCGGTGATGTGCGCTTCACGATCAGGCGTTCATGCGTTTTCCAGGAGCGTTTCAAACTCTGGCTGAGTTGCCAGTCAAGTAGCTCGAGTTTGCATGAAAGAGTTGAGTGCGAATGGCACTTTGACGAAGGGATTTATGCACAGTCTGAAATAGAGCGTTTGGCTCAACAGTACGAGCAGTTGTTTAGGGACGCGGTGCGGCATCCGGAAAGCCCGGTCGAACGGTTGCAGTTGCTGCCGGACGAGGAGCGTGAGCGACTGTTGGTCCAGTGGAACCAAACGGAGGCCCCGCTTTCTGAAAAACGTCTCACTGAGGTGTTTAGTGATCACGCCAGGCAAGATCCTAAACGTCTCGCAGTGATTTGCGGCACTCAACAAGTTAGCTATGGCGAGTTGAACTCCAGGACGAACCAACTCGCTCACTACCTGCAGCGGCTTGGAGTTGGTCCCGAGGTGCGCGTCGGCTTACTGATGGACCATTCTGTCGAAGCGATAATCGCGCTGCTCGCTATCCTCAAAGCCGGCGGAGCTTACGTCCCGCTGGAAACGCGATGGCCAAGTGAGCGCCTGAAGTGGATCCTTGGTGATGCTCAAGTAAAGGTCTTGTTACGGCAGCCGGGAACCGGTGCCGGGTTGTGGGCTGGAACACCCGCGACGGAGATCGTGTTGAGTGAAAGCGCGTGGGATCTTGCAGAAGAGAGTCAGGTGGATCCGGACACCGGAGTACTGGATGAGGACCTTGCGTATGTGATTTACACCTCAGGCTCAACAGGGCGACCCAAAGGTGTGATGGTTTCGCACCGTGGTTTGCTGAACTATCTTGGCTGGTGCGCTCGCTACTATTACAAAACTCAACCAGGTACCAGTCTCGTTTTTTCCACACTCAGCGCTGATCTGACAATCACCGGACTGCTGGGCCCACTCTTTATTGGACGATCGGTGGAGTTGATCGCGGGCGGAGTTGAAGCTGCCGGCGAGGTGTTAAAGCGGCCCTGCCGTTATGATCTGTTGAAGTTAACGCCGACCCATTTGCGGGCACTGCAACAGATGCTCGAAAGCACCGAATGCAGCGGCCAGGTGGACGTGCTGGTAGTTGGTGGTGAGCGTTTGTTTGGAAATCATTTGCAGTGGTGGCGCGCGCGGCGTTTTGCAAAACGCATCATCAACGAGTATGGACCAACGGAAACGATCGTCGGCTCTACGTTTTATGAAGTAAGTGACGAGCCGGAGACGGCTGGTGTGCCGATTGGAAAAGGGATCCCCAATGCCAGGTTATATGTGTTGGATGAGGACCTGGAACTACTACCTCAAGGCGTGGTTGGAGAGCTCTTTATAGGCGGACAGTATATTTCGCGAGGTTATTTGAACCGAAGTGATTTGACGGCCGGTGAGTTCCTCCCTGATCCGTTCAGTGGCGTCGACGGCGCGCGGATGTATCGGACCGGAGATCGCGTACGGTATCGAAGCGATGGTCAATTGGAGTATCTCGGGCGTAGTGACAATCAATTCAAGATGTCTGGGCATCGAGTCGAGCTCGGAGAAATCGAGACTGTCTTACGCGAGCACCCTGGTATCAGTGAAGTGGTAGTGGGCGTCCTCGAACTAAATGATCGTAAGCGGCTGTTGGCCCACATAGTACCAACTTCAAACGGTCAGCAGACCATGCCCGGAGACGACGAGCTACGCGCCTTCCTCGGTGAAAGACTACCGGAATACATGTTGCCGAGTGAGTTTGTGCGATTGGATGCGTTACCAATCGGCGCCGGCGGGAAAGTCGATCGTTTGAGCTTGCCTCAGCCCAATGCAGAACGTCGATTGAAAGGTGCTTACGATGCTCCTCGTACGCCCGAAGAGTGGATCCTGACAAGTATTTGGGCGCAGGTGCTCGGAGTTACACCGGTGGGTATCAACGACGACTACTTTGCTCTGGGGGGCGACTCTATCACCAGCATCAAGGTCGTCTCTTTGGCAAAAAAGAGAGGTTTGAGTTGTTCGATAGAGATGCTCTTCAAGCATCGAACGGTCAGTTCACTTGCCCGCCACCTCCGAACGGACCAGGCCGAAGTAGAAGCGCTGCCGGCCAGTTTTCCTTTCAGTCTCATCTCTAATGACGATCGTGAGCGATTGCCTGATGACGTCGAAGATGCCTATCCATTGGCGCTGCTGCAAGCGGGCATGGTCTATCATCAAGAATACGATCCCGCCTCACCGATCTATCACGACATTTCAAGCTTTCACTTGAAGGCCTCCTTCAACCTCGAACACTTTGAGATCGCAGTGCAGCAAATTGTGAATCGGCATCCGATTCTGCGGACGTCAATCGATCTAACGAACTTTAGCGAACCACTGCAACTAGTTCACCGCAGCAGTTCTATTCCCATCAACGTTATTGACCTGCAATATCTAGCTGAATCGGAGCAGGACGCAGAGGTGCTCGCTTGGATCGAAGCCGAAAAAGACCGCAGCTTTGATCTGTCTACTCATCCCTTAATACGTTTTCAGATTCACAGGCGCACGCAGCATACGTTTCAATTCACGCTCAGTTTTCATCATGCAATTCTGGACGGGTGGAGTGACGCCACCATGCTTACAGAGTTGTTTCAACGTTATTTCATGTTGGAAAAGGGCGAAGTGGTCCCAGTGGATCCGCTCTCAACTACCTTCAGAGACTACGTGGCGCTCGAACGTAGAGCGCTCAATTCCGATCAATGCCGCAGTTATTGGGAAGAGAAGTTGAATGACAAGTCGGTAATGATGCTTCCGCGTTGGCCGTGGTCTGATCGTGAAAAGGCGAGTGAGAGAAAGATCGCGGTCCTAAAGGTGGACATTTCGCCTCAGCTTTCGGAAGACCTGAAGAAACTGGCCTTTGCCACTGCTGTTCCGCTGAAGAATGTATTGTTGGCTGCACATCTCAAGGTGTTGAGTGCGCTCAGCGGACAACGTGACGTCTTGACGTGTTTGACTACAAACGGTCGCCCGGAGACTCCTGACGGCGAGGCAGTGCTCGGTCTTTTCCTCAACAGCATACCGTTTCGCTTGAAGTTGCAAGGTGGGACCTGGTCGGAACTTGTGCAAGAGACTTTTGAGACAGAGCGTGAGTCCCTACCGTTTAGGTGGTATCCGTACGCCGAAATGAAGAGACGGCAAAACGCAAGGCCTCTATCGGAGACGGCTTTCTACTTCACTCACTATTACATCTATCAGGGCCTTTTGGCGGTAAATGACCTGGAGGTTTTTGACCACGTTATCTACGAAGAGACTAGCTTTACGTTGGTGGCAAACTGCGGTTTGCGCCCATTGACTTCGCAAGTTTATCTGAACCTCGCGTACGACCAGAGTCAGCTTGGTGATAACCAAATGGAGGTCATTGGGGATTACTACTTACGAGTTCTCTCGGCAATGGCTTCCGATCCTGAGGGTCGTTACGACTGGTTCAGTGTGCTATCGCAAAAAGAATGCGATCAAATCCTAAACCTTTGGAACAACTCGAGTGATATTCCCGGGGCGTCAACGCTGGTGGCGGGATTTGGTTCGGCGGTAGCGCGATGGGGTGAAGCAGTGGCGTTGGTGAGCGAAGGGGAGGAGTTGAGCTACGGCGAGTTGAATCGGCGAGCGAATCAGTTTGGGCGGTATTTGCAGCGGCTGGGAGTGGGCCGGGAAGAAGTAGTTGGTTTGCTGATGGACCGTTCAGTGGCGATGGTGGTGGCGC
>JAICGZ010000120.1 GCA_025922875.1 Pyrinomonadaceae bacterium | reverse complement strand
GCCGCACCATCCAGCAAAGGCTTTGCCGTCTTTGCGCCTTTGCGGGGAAAATGACTGATTGCATGACGGAACGATCGAAAGAAGTAGCATCGCAGGGGCTGACCACAGTCGACAAGCTCCGCATGCTGCTGGACATTACCAAAAAGATTAGCCGTTCGCTCGACCTCCAGGAAGTACTCAATCAGGTAATGGACACGCTCGACTCCCTGATTCCGTACGATGCTGCAGGCATCTTTGTCTTGCAGTGCGTCGACCGGGAAACGGTTCCCGAGGGTGAAGAACCCTGCGAGTTCAAATCTGAAGCAGTCCGTGGCTACGACATCGATGAGCTTTCTGATTTACACCTGAAACTCGGTGAAGGTTTCATCGGCAGTGTAGCGCTGAGCGGCTTGCCCGTTATTTCTCCTGACGTTCGCAACGACCCGGTTTACATAAATGCTCGCGACCGCACGCGCTCCGAGATGGTTGCGCCAATCATTTCGAACGACGAAGTGATCGGCGTATTCGATCTCGAAAGTGACGAGCTCAACGCTTATTCAAACGATGATTTGGATGTGTTGATGTTACTCGCGTCGCAAGTGGCGATCATCATCGAGAAGGTGATGCTGCACGAGCAGTTGATCGAGAAGAAGAGACTACAGGGGCAGTTGGAAGTTGCTCGCCAGGTGCAGCTGGAATTGTTGCCACCCAGGGATCCGGAGTTGGCGGGTTATGACATCAGCGCCTACAACTTTCCCACTGAAGAAGTCTCCGGCGATTATTACGACTGGGTCAAGATCTACGACGACGAGATTGGGGTCGTGATCGCAGATGTATCCGGCAAAGGCGTACCGGCGGCAATTCTGATGGCTTTCCTGCGAGCCAGCCTGCGAGCCGCTACACACATCGGTTACGCAACGAATATCTCCATGGGGAAAGTGAACTATTTGTTGTGGGAGTCGATCGAACGGAATCAGTTTGTCACGGCGTTTTATGGGATTCTGGATGCGTCGAACAGGACTCTGTCGTACTCGAACGCCGGCCATAATCCGCCGCTGCTGATGAAGGCTAGTGGCGAAGTGGAATTCATCGATTATGGCGAGCAGCCGTTAGGAATGTTTCCACAGACTCGCTACCACGAGTATCACCTCTTACTCGAACCCGGCGATGTTTTAGTGCTCTACACTGACGGTGTAACTGAAGCGCAGAATCCGGGAGGTGAGGAGTTTGGTCGCGATCGTCTCGTGGAGGCCGTGAAAAAGAATTACCATCAGCCCGCGCGTGAGATGATTGCGAGCTTACAACTGGCGATTTTGGACTGGACCGCCCACGCCGGCTCCAGCGATGACGTAACGTTTTTCATCATTAAGGCGCAGGTCGTTTGAGGAAAATTTCCACGCAAAGGCGCAAAGGACGCAAAGAAATTTTCTTTTCTTTGCGTCCTTTGCGCTTTTTGCGCGAGAACTGATGTTACTATTAATGCTGGGTCAGCGAGGAGTGCGCGTGATCCCCGCCCGGTGCGAGTGGAGCACGATAGTCGCCAAAGTGAAACTCAGCTTCGGCCTCCGATAATGCATACACATCGAAGCCATATGCATCGAGATAGTCTGCCAAATCATCGGGGGAAAGAAGATAGACGGCAGGCGAGTAACCCGCTTCAACACGAATTTCCAGCAGGCGCTCGATTACTTCAAGTGGTGCAAAGCATCTAACAGGATCTCTGTATGTTGCCATGTTTCCAGCGCCTTTCTTTTCAATTTCGTGAACACGGCCCAATTTTTTGTTCGCCCGTGTTCTCCTTAGAACGACCACTTTGATGTACGCAGGTCGTAACAAGTTTGTTCTTCACGCAACAATATTCGTTGGCGAAACTTGTCGCTGATTTGACGTACGAACCAAGCCAAAAGTTCCTGAAAGAAAATGAACAGCGAACAGCCAATTACCTCAAACACTCAGCCTCCCGGCCCACCACCGCTTAACTTCATAGCTGTCCTGCGAGAAATGCTGCGGGCGTCAAGCAAAGTGAGCGATCTGATCTTCAGCCCTGGCCGGCCGCCGCAGATTGAGCTTGCCGGTAAACTCGTACCCGTTCGAGTTGCTGGTCTGGAAAAACTGACTCCGGCGCATACGGCGGGAATCGCAAAGTTGATCATTGGAAATCAACAAGCAGCGCTTGAAAGCCTGGAAAAAACTGGATCGGCCGACTTGTCGTTCAGCGTTCCGGGCGATGCTCGCTTTCGCGTCAACATTTTCAAGCAACGAGGCACCCACGCGATCATCATGCGCGTCATTCCGATGCGGCCGCCGAAGTTCAGCGATTTCAATCTTCCCGAACAACTGAAAGAGATAGTAGATATTAAAAATGGAATCGTGCTGGTCACTGGACCAACAGGCAGCGGTAAGAGTTCGACGCTTGCTGCCGTCATAGATCTGATTAACGAGACCCACTACTACCACATCGTAACCATCGAAGATCCGATCGAATTTCTGCACACGCACAAGAACTCGACGATTCACCAGCGCGAGCTTCACTCCGACACTCCAAGCTTTTCAATTGCGCTTCGTGCAGCCCTGCGACAAGCGCCGAAGGTGATCCTGGTCGGAGAAATGCGCGATCGCGAAACTATCGAAGTCGCACTCGAAGCTGCTGAAACAGGGCACCTCGTGTTGTCGACCTTGCACACGATCGACGCGTCCAAAACAGTGGATCGCATCATCGGAGTGTTTCCCAAGAATGAAGAGAAAGTGATCCGGACACGAATCGCGCAATCGTTCAGGTTTATCGTTTCTCAACGACTCATTCCGCTCAGCGACGGCAAGGGCAGAGTGGCGGCCATCGAGATTTTGAAATCGACTATGCGCACCCGCGAATACATCGAGAAGGGTGAGTCGGAAGGCAAGTCGCTGATCGATGCGATGGAGCAGGGCGATCAAGACGGAATGCAGACTTTTGATACCGTGCTTGAAAACTTAATCAGAGATGGCGTAGTTAGTATTGAAGGCGCGCTGCCGTATGCGACCAATCAAAACAATTTGCTGCTGAAGATTGCCGATCTGCGGGGCGCACCGCCGCCGCCTCCACCTCAGCCTGCTCGCGACGAGACCTCGATGCTGGATCTGATCGAACCTTAATCCGTGTAATCTGTGGTTAAATTAACCGCGGATTACACGGATTACGGACGGATTTGCTATCATCGCCTTGTGTTTTTGAAGGTTCACAAGGCCCTTCTAGGCCTGCTGTTTCTGGCAGCCTTCTCCCCGGTCACAACCTACGCTGACGATCAAATTCGCATCGATCTGCCTGACGACGCACAGATTAAAGTCCGCAACGACTTCGGCAACGTCACCGTTGAAGTCTGGGCCAACAATTATGTTGCCGTCTCCGCAGCCATCGGCGGCGACGGCTCAACGAGATTAACCAGGTCGCCAATACTCATCGATAATCGTGGATCGCTCGTAACGATCTCCGTCGTGCGAAGACCGCTGGACCCGCACGTTCCAATTCATCTCAAAATCATGGTTCCGGCTGACGTTGACATCACTGCACGCTCCCTGCGTGGGACCACGAAGCCATTTCAAACTCGCATCGGGAACGGCGGCAAAAAAATCGATATCCAAACTGAAACAGGCGAGGTCCTTCTGACCTATTCATCCGCGACGGAGTCCTCGAGTGCCTCGACCCCCAAACAACCTGAACTCCTCGGTACCACCGGCAATCGGCACTCATCGGCAGGAACGCCTGCGGATACGACTCCAACCGGCGAGATTAGCGAAGGCGACATCATCCGCGTCGATTCGCAACTTGTTACACTCAACATCAGCGTTATCGATCGCGGTACCAATCGCGGACTACTCGGATTGGACCAATCTGATTTCAAACTGTTCGAGGATGGCCAGGAGCAACAAATCGTTCAGTTCGAATCGTCGTCAGCACCTTTTGATCTGGTGCTCCTGATCGATTTGTCCGGTTCGACCAGGGAAGTGGTGAAGCTCATTCGTGCCGCCGCGATTCGTTTCGTGGAAGCAGCGCGACCTGCCGATCGCATTGGCGTCATCACTTTCGCAGGAGAAGCGACTGTAGTCTCCGCGTTGACTGCCGATCGCGAACTGCTGCGCCAGCGCATCGAGACGATCGACACCGCGCGCGGTGATACAAAGCTTTACGACGCGACCAACTTTGCGATGGAAGAGGTGCTGAAGGATGCGAAGAAGTCGCGAAGGTCCGCTATCGTATTGATGAGCGACGGTCTTGATGGAACAATTCCCGGTGTCAGTGGACAACAGGGCTCACGTCATAGTTATCAGGAAACACTCCGAAACATTCAGGAGTTTGACGGCGTCCTCTACACGCTGTGGCTGAACACGGAGTATGAGGCGATGAGTCCGCTCGACACGCAGCCGGAAGCATTTGATGCCGCTTACGACCGGATGAAAGAGATGGCAGACGCGGGAGGCGGTGTCTTTTATAAGGTGGAGAAACTGACGGATCTTGCCGGCGCCTACGAGCAAGTCGTAGCAGACCTCGGAACGATGTACAGTTTGGCGTATCGTCCTTCAAACAGCACACGCGACGGACAGTGGCGATCAATTCGTATCGCCGTTAGCCGCACCAATGCAGTGCCGCGCGGCAAACGCGGGTATTATGCGAACTAAAGCCGCAAAAATCTTTTCTTTAGTTCTCCTTTGCGCCTTTGCGTCTTTGCGCGAGAACAGTGTTGCGGTGAGCCAGGACCCGATCGAAACAATTCGCATCGATTCGGATCTGGTCGATTTGAAAGTCAGCGTGCTCGGATTCGCTCCTAACGAGCCGCCACCCTTGCTTGAACCAAAAGACTTCCTTGTGCTCGAGGATGGCGTACCTCAGGAGATCTCATTTTTCGCAGCCGCGGACGCGCCATTTGACCTCGTGTTGTTGCTTGACCTTTCGGGTTCGAATTCCAGGAACCTGAAGATGATTCGAAACTCAGCAAAGCGTTTCGTCGATGCCGCGCGAGATGTCGATCGGATCGCCTTAGTGACCTTTACTGATCAGCCTGCACTCTATTCTTCATTCACCCTGGATCGTCGTAAGTTGAAAAAGACCATCGACGACATGGATGAAGCTATCGGTGGCACAAACTTCTGGGACTCGATGGATTACGTTCTCAGGGATTTGATTCCGCAGGGATCAGGACTGCGCCGGAGTGCGATCGTCGTGATGACCGATGGCATCGACAATGCGCTGCCCGATGTTCCGGGACCGGGATCGAGGCTTCCCTTTGAAGCACTGCTGGCAAGGATCCGAAACTCTGAGAGCATCGTGTTTCCGATCTATCTCGACACGGAAGAGGAGAACGTCAAGCGTTATCACGTTCCGCGCGCGGCTTATGCGCTGGCTCGCGAACAGCTTGGTCAGATCGCGGGCGTGTGTGGGACAACGATGTATCGAGCTTCGCGTTTGAATGATTTGGAGGCGGTGTATGCGCAGGTAGTGCGCGATCTGAGTACCGTCTACAGTATCGGCTACCGGCCGACGAACAAGTCTCTTGATGGCAAGTGGCGCAATGTCGAAGTGCTATTGATAAAGCGATCCGATCTGTCTGCACGCACGAAACGGGGCTACTACGCGAAAACTCGTAGTTGAGCGCCTCTTGGAGTGCGGCGGCCTGGCGCCGCTTTGTTATCGATGAAGCTTGATCGAGGCCAAAGCGGCGCCAGGCTGCCGCACTCCAAGAAGGCGCACCATTTACCCGAAAGCTTGTAAATGTTCCTGAGCAGACTATAATGCACAGGAGATTATCTCCAACCCCGCACTGCATAGCCGCGAATTGAGGGTATTTCGATGAAAAAAATTTCCGGCCTCCCAATAGTTTCTATTGCATTCATTCTCTTCTGCTCGACCATAAGTCTCGGGCAAAACCGCGAAAAGTTCGTGATTTCCGCTAAAGCGGGCGGGATCAACGCCATCACCGGGGAAGCCAAAGTTCACTCCCGAGGCGAGTCAGACTGGCACCAGTTGAACATCACTGACGATCTGAATGAGGGTGACAGGGTACGGACCGCCTACGATGGTCGCGTCGAAATTCTTCTCAATCCGGGTTCTTACCTGCGCGTCGGCGGTGACTCCGAGGTGGAGTTGTCAAACAACACCCTGGCGAATCTGGAAGTTCATTTGCTGCGAGGCACGGCCATTGTTGAAGCAACTGGCGCTGACGGCCTCGAATTGAACATCAACATCAGCACGCCTCATACGAAGCTTGCTATCGTACGGCAAGGGCTTTATCGACTGAATGTCGTTCCGGGGGACGCCACCGAATTGATAGTGCGAAAAGGCCGCGTAATCCTCAGCGACTCGCACACGAAGGTCAAAGGCGGCAACAAGGTGGTCTTCAGTGCCAGCAACATCTCAGTCGCCAAAATGACCAAAGAAGAGAAAAAAGCCCTGGAAAAGCAAGACGTAGAGCTTTGGAGCAAGGAGAGGGCCGAGACGCTCGCCAAAGCGAACCGGCGCATCAGTGATCGAATGATGACCTCTGCGTTTGCGACGTTTAGAGACACGGATCCGTTCTCGCCGCGATGGGGTCTGTGGTTTTTCAACTCGCGAGCCGGTTGTTACACGTTTCTTCCGTTCTTTTATGGTTGGGGTTCACCATACGGTAAGTCATATACCACGTCCGCCTACTATCCATCTGCATACTATCCAAGACATTCTTCGGGCGGGTCTAACACCTACCCGCGACCGAGTGGTTCCACCGGCAGCACTGGCCACACGTATCCTTCCGGCGGGACTGCTTCTCCACGTCCGGCTACGCCAGCGCCAAGCATAGCGCCGGCCGGCGGTGCTATTCGGGATTCGAGGATGATCGATCCTGACACCGGGCGCCGGATGCCACGAAAGAACATCGAGCTGCCGACGCGGCCAAACTAAGACGGTTTCAGCAGCTCGTCCAACTCTTCGTTAATCAGGGTTCTTATTTCAGGCGGCTTTAGCCCGGCGAGAATCAACTGTGTCAGCGCCGTTCGTAGCTGTGCGCGCAGCCTGTCATCTGGCTTTTCCTTGAGAGTTTGAGAGATAACTACTGCGCCTGAGCCATGTCTCACGCGAATGAGACCCTCTTTCTGAAGGCACCGGTAAGCAAAAGCCACCGTATTCAGATTCACACCTAAATCCGAGGCCACCTGTCGTACCGGCGGCAACAGCGTCCCTTCCTGAAGTTCTCCACGTGCAATCAGGGTCTTTATCTCATCCACCAACTGCTGGTAGAGCGGCCGTGCGTCTCGTTCATCGACTGTAACGAACATATTGTCTGTTGCATGTATACACCAGACAATTCAAGAGTGTCTAGGCATTATTTCTGATGGCGATCACGTTCCGCAGCCTCCTTATTGATTAACGCCTTACGCACGTACTCTTGGATGCCCGGTTCCGTAGCATTGCCATAACGCTGCAGTACCTCTTCATACATCGCAATCGCTTCCTCATTCCGATTGAGCGAACTTAATGTGATGCCCTTGTAAACTGACGCCCGGGCTACCTGTTTTTCCAAGTACTCGTCCGTCGCTTCTCCATAACGTTGCAGCACCTGGTCATATACCGCAATCTCTTCTTCGCTACGATTGAGGGAACTGAGGCTAACGCCCTTGTTGACTAGCGACTTAGCTATCTGCTCTTGTAGGGCAGGCTCCGTGGCCTCTCCAAAACGCTGCAGCACTTCGCCATACACCATAATCGCTTCCTCATGACGATTGAGCTTACCGAGGGCAACGCCCTTGTTGACTAATGCTGTCGCTACTCGAGCTCGCAAGACGGGCTCCGTGGCATCTCCAAAACGCTGCAGCACCTCGTCATAGACCGTAATCTCTTCTTCATGGCGATTGAGCGAACTGAGGGTAATGCCCTTGTTGACTAATGCTTTCGCCACGTGCGCTCGCAAGGCAGGTTCGGTGGCCTCTCCAAAACGCTGCAGCACCTCGTCATACACCGTAATCTCTTCCTCACTGCGATTGAGAGTGCCCAGTCTGAAGCCCTTGCCAACTAACGCGTTGGCCAGTTGCGCTCGCAAGGCGGGCTCGGCGGCGTCTCCAAAACGCTGCAGCACTTCGTCATAAACTGTAATCGCTTCCTCACTGCGATTGAGTGTGCCAAGTCTGAAGCCCTTGCCACATAACGCCGTGGCCAGTTGCGCTCGCAAGGCGGGCTCGGCGGCGTCTCCAAAACGCTGTAGCACCTCATCGTACACCGCAATCGCTTCCTCACTACGATTGAGCGAACCGAGAGTGATGCCCTTGTTGACTAACGCGTTAGCCACCCGCACTTGCATAGCAGGGGTTTCGATAACTTGCCTTTCTACCAATTCGTCGCGAATGTTGACAACCACGTCGTAAGCAGAAATCTCTTCCGGCGAGTTGTCATAAAGGCCGGTGGCCGCGGACCACATCGCATCCGCTAATTCCTCGAGATCCTTGGTGGATAATGTCCCAAGTTGAATCTGCATACCCTGGTGAATCGCTTCGTCATAATCAGCACGGCGTAGTGCTTCTCTGATATTTTCCAATTTGGATTCGGATGGCGTAATTGTTGCCGCGGCAATCTCTTCTTCCTCTCTTTGTTTCGCTCGTCTGACGCGCTCGATTACGTTTTTGATCGTATAGAGGTCGGTGCCAAGCTGCGTCGCATCCTCATACGGTAATGATGTTTCCAGACTGCGAACGAAAAAAGCCAGAGGGTTCCTGGTAAGTTCAGGCAGCTCAGGCTGGAACGCCTGAATAAGCTTATCCATGACGGCTTCAGCGGAGAGCGAGGGTCCATCATTGCTTTCTCCCGAAAGTGGCTTGGCCTTAGTTTCTTGTCCTGCTTCGAGGTTAACGCTGATCGATTCGGCAGTGGTTTTCGAGCTCGATTTGTCACTCGGAACTACAAACCAAATGTCAGAACTATTTCTGACCTGTTCGGGCAGCGAATCCACTACATTCTTACGGTAACAGAACCAATACGCATTCCTTCGTAGACCTCTGTCGATGCCACGCCGAAGCGCTTCCATGAAAACATCACCTTCCCAGCCGCTATAGCCGATGACTAACGGAGAACGATCCCACATGATCCTGTCCAGCAACGAAGCCATCGTCGAAGCTGTTTGCCTTGACTGCTGGGCGCGATCTTCGAGTTCACCTCGTACATTGATCAGATCGTAAAACGAATAACTCCCATGCAAATGAATTATCTGGGGGATACACTCCTCGGGGTTTGGATCAGGATTAATGCGACTCACGGTTCGTGGGTGATCACAAATAATGTGGGGCTTACCAAAAAGCGTTAGTGCTTTCGACAGAAAATCGTCGAAGTTGGTCGTAACCACAAGGTTGGAAATTGTATTGTTTAGAAGCAGGTGTGCGAGACGAAAGTTTGCATGAGTAATTGGTTTCTCCAGTATTAGCTTACGCAGATAATTTTGTCTTTGGTCTCGGTGGGCATAGGCGGCCTCGAACCAATACGAATAATCTTCGAGTGAAGTCCTTTTCTTTGGATCCTCACCTCTACCATAGCCTCGCGCCACCTCTTTGCACTGAGAAATAATCTGCGCGGCAAGAGGGACTGATGGATATGAGATCCCCGCACCGACCATAAAGAAATAGGGAGAGGCCGCACTCGGCGAGTGCCCTTCGTAAGCTTGCTTTATCCGGCTTACGGCTTCATCTAATTCAATAAAACGTGGTTCCGGCATTGTGAGTCTGGTAGGCGGTCGATAAATTCCGGCGCAGTCTATCGACCGACGGGACGACTGTCAATTGTATCTCTTGTGTTAGTAATGGGTCAGTTTGAATTGTGCACCACCTTGGAGTGCGGCGGCCTGGCGCCGCTTTATTCCGATCTTGCGTCATCAAGGCCAAAGCGGCGCCAGGCCGCCACACTCCAAGGTGGTGCACAATTCAAACTGATTCACTACTTCGTGCTCTGCGAATTCTGTCCAGTGAGCTCGTCCGTCACTAAGAGTGCGGATTGGACGACGGCCTGGAGGGTGGCGGTTTGGCTGATCGTGTCACCGATCATGAAGAGGTTTGGTAAGAAGGTCCGCGGTGATGGTAACGAATTTTCGACTCCGAGGACCATACCGAGTTTGCGGCGGGTGAGGTCGTAATAGGTGCGTGGGTTGGCGGTTTCGATGATTTCGATATCGCTGCCGAGTTCAGGCAGCGCGGCGTGTAACCTGTTCCAGAACTGCTCGAGTGCGGTCTGGTCCCACTCTTCGTAATCTTCTTCGCTCGTTTGGTATGAGAACCACGGCTCGACCTCAGTACGTGTAGTGAAGGTAACGGCGCGTTTGCCTGAAACCGCCAGCGTGAACTCGCCCTCACTGTCCATCACCAGCATTCGCTCCGCCGGCAAGCGCACGATTGCCGCTTCTTCAATACTCGCGTAGATGACAAACACTCCCGCTCCGTGAAGCGTGTTCAATTGCTTTCTGATTTCAGAAGGCGTCCGGTTCAGTCCAACCAGTTTCCCATACGTATCCCAGACAGTCAGGTTGCTGACGATCGCCTTCCGCGCAAAAACTCGCTCGCCACTCAACAAATCAACCCCAGTCGCAGCACCTGACTCATCGTATGAAAGCCGTAGCACCGGGCTGTTCAAACGCACGGTCCCTCCACTCACTTTGATCGACTCGGCGAGACGCTCGGCCAGACTCGCCGGACCGCCGGAGATCGAATAAAGGTCGCCTGTGTCTAATCTGATGTCAGTACCGTCGGCCAAACGCATAATGTGAGGCGAGGTAAGTAACGCCACCTCAGGAAGGTCTACAGGTAATTCCGAGAAGAGTTTTTCGTAGATCTCGCCGGGGCCGAACATGGTGTAGAGTCCCATTCCGGGTTCGAAGTCGTAGCCTGAGAACTCTACTCGAGCAATGCACCCGCCCACCTGCGACTGTCTCTCAAGCAGGCAGACGTTCATTCCCCGCGCGGACAACAGCGCTGCTACGGTTAGTCCACCAATCCCACCGCCTACTACCACCACGTCGTACATGAGACATCATCCTGTCCCTTTATCGACAAAAGGCGCAAGCACGAGGATAAGCGATTGGATTCCATTGAAGACGAGATGAATGACGAAACAAGGAAGCAGTTTGCCGGTGTAGGCGCGAGTAATGGTGAGGGTGAAGCTCAGCAGGGTGATGACGGTAATCACCGCGACATTGTTGATGTACTGAAACACATGCACTCCGGCAAACAAGAGTGAGACGATGAGGACCGCCACCACCACGCCGCCAGCCTTCTCGATTGCGGAATAGAGCACGCCCCTGTAAACCAGCTCTTCAACGAGCGGTGCTGTCGCGACGGCAACGAACGCAGTCAGGAAGCGCGCCGGCATCGAACTCTCGATAAGTAAGTCGAGTTGAGTCTTACTGCCTCCCCAATAACTCGTCACCACCCACGCAATCGCCAGCAGAGCAATGGCAACCAACAGACTTAACAGCCCTGCGACCATCGGACCGACATTCTTCGGCCATTCAAACTCCAGATTCTTCCAGAAAGGACGGCGGCCCCAATTGCTGACGAACGCCCACGTCGCGAGAAGAGTAAGCAGATGTGCCGGAACGATCCCCAGGACTGACAGGAAGATCAACGTCTTGTCAGCCGCGAGCGCCTCGGGTGAGGGCGCACCCGACGCGACTATTTTGTAAATCAGGTACGGGAGCGCGATGATGACAGGGATAAACAGCAGAAACATCACACTGATGACCCACACCATCAGGGCCTTGCCGACCTCGAGCCATGGCAGCCACCAGACGATACTCTGTGGGCCCGGACTTGGTTGAACTTCATGGCCGAGAAGTGGTGCTGGGTACACAGGCTCTTCGGGCAGCGGTGTTACTTGTTGTTGGGAAGGTTCTTCAGTAATCACTCAAAGGAGTTTAGGTGGTTGCCATGGGATGGTCAACGCCGCTGAGCTCATGGACACAGATCAGTATTCATCCGCGAACATCTGTGGCTCAGACTGCCGGGTATTCGATCTCCAGCAGCGATGAACCAACTCGCGGCGCCGCAAGCATGAGACCGATGATTGTCTTCGCGTCCTGGATCTCACCGCTGGTGATCATCTCGAGCGCGTCTGCGATCGGCAGTCGCAGAACGTCCAGAATCTCGTCGTCATCAAGCAACTGCTTTCCTTCCGAAAGTTCAGTTGCAAGGTATACCCACATCTTCTCTTCGCAGAAACCGGGCGAGACAAAGAACTCCGACAGCTTTTCGAGCCGTGCCGCCACGAGCCCGAGCTCTTCCTGGAGCTCACGCGCCGCGCCGGCTTCAGGTCTTTCGCCGTCGGCCAGCGTTCCCGCGGGGGCTTCCAAAAGATAGCGGACCGCCGGATGACGATACTGCCTGACAAGTGAGACTGTGCCGTCATCAAAGACGGGGATGATTACTGCACTCCCATGATGATGGACCACTTCACGTTGATAGGTCACATCACCTTCGCTAATCGTGTCGACAGTGACTTTGAAGACGCGTCCGTCAAAAACTTTTTGGCTGTTGAGTATCTTTGGCAGTTCTCTAGGTGGCGTAGTCATGTTGTTCTTCCTGGGACATATTCAAGATTGACGGTCGTATCTCGCCGATGAGATACAGCGATCCGGCAACGCAAATCAGACCGTGTGAAGGGGTTCTCTCCGTCGCAATCCGCAACGCGTCAGCACTGGATTGCGCTTCGACAACATTTCCACTGGCGAAGCGATGGGCTACAGGTTGAAGCATATCAATCGATGCGGCCCTTGGGTTTCTAACAGGAGTCAAAATAAGCAGCTCCGCGATCGGAAACAGGATCTCCCCAATTTGATCGAGTTGCTTATCACGCATTGCTCCAAAAACCAACGTCAGTGGGCGCGGCGCAAACTCATCGAGATATTCGCGCAGCGATTGGCAACCTGCGGGGTTATGCGCGCCGTCGAGAAGAAACGGCGGCTGGTGCGGGATCATTTCGAGTCTGCCCGGGTGCGTCGCGGTTTCGAGTCCGCGAATGATTGCGGAGTCTGGAATTCGAAGTAACTCGGCAAGACGAATCGCGACCGCCGCATTATCGATCTGATGTTCTCCGCGTAGTCCCAGCCAAACGCTTTCATAGCGATTCTCAAACGTTACGCAGAATCGCCCGTCCGGTGTGGTGTCTTCGATCTTATGCGCGCCGTTTTCAAAAATCGGAGCCACGCCCATTTCTTCACAACGCCTTATTAAAACCTCCAAAGCCTCAGGTTGTTGTTTAGCAATCACGGCATTGACACCCGAGCGAATAATGGCTGCCTTTTCTGCCGCTATACTCGCAAGCGTAGGACCGAGATATTCTTCGTGGTCCATCGCTATCGGAGTGATAGCGACGATGCCGGCATTCGCGGCGGTGGTGGAGTCGAGCCGCCCACCCAACCCAGTCTCGAGAATCGCCAACTCGATTCCGGCATTGCGAAACGCAAGCAGCGCGATGGCAGTTAATTGTTCAAAGAATGTCGGCAGGGCTTCGAGCTGTTTGTCGCGAAATAATTGTTCCGCGACGTCACGCACCGTCGTTGCGCAGGCGGCAAACTCTGCTCGTGTTATTTCATTGCCGGAGATCCTGATACGCTCGGTAAGACAAACGAGATGTGGTGAGGTGTAAAGACCACACTTAATTCCCGCCGCACGACAGATCGAATCCAGCATCATCACTGTAGAGCCTTTACCGTTTGTTCCTGCGATCTGAACGGCTGGATATGCGCGTTCGGGATTGTCGAGTGCGTTGAGAAGGAGTTCGGTATTTCTGAGACCGAGTTTGATCGTTATAGTCTCGTGGCCGAGACTCAAAAGGTACTGAACGGCCTGGTCGAAGTGCATAAAGTATTTTCCCGCAAAGGCGCAAAGCCGGCAAAGAAGAATGAACTGATAGCTTTGGCGCCTTTGCGCTTTTGCGGGAAAACCTCTTCAGGGATTGATTCTGGACGCGGCCCTGCGGGCGCGTTCGATGTCTGACTCGCCGTGGATCTCGGGGTTCATCATGAAGTTCAGGACTTTGATGACGTAGGCGCGCATCTCGCGGCGGTCGACGATCGCATCGATCATGCCGTGGTCGAGCAGAAATTCAGACCTCTGAAAATCCTTCGGCAGCTTCTGACGAATCGTTTGCTCGATAACTCGTGGACCAGCAAATCCGATCAACGCTTTCGGCTCGGCGATGATGATATCTCCGAGCATCGCGAAGCTTGCAGTTACGCCGCCGGTCGTAGGATCGGTCAGCACGGAGATGAACGGCAAACGCGCTTCGTCGAGTGCTGCAAGAGCGGCGGAGATCTTGGCCATCTGCATGAGCGACAGCGTTCCCTCCTGCATGCGCGCGCCGCCGGAGGCAGAAAAAATTATCAACGCGCTGTGTTCGCCCATCGCGCGTTCGATCAATCGTGTGACTTTCTCACCGACCGCCGAACCCATCGAGCCACCGATGAAGTTCATGTCCATCGCACCGGCGACGACTGGATGATCGCCCACTGTTCCGCGGGCGTTGATAATCGCCTCAGGTAAACCCGAAGAGTCTTTTGCTTGTTTTAACCGGTCTGAGTAGGGTTTGCTGTCGACGAATTTAAGCGGATCGATCGAGATTACCTCTGCGTCAAGCTCCTCAAACTTTCCTTCGTCGAAGAGCAACGCCAGCCGGTCGCGCGCGCCGATGCGAAAGTGATAGCCGCAGTGTTTGCAAACCTGGAGGCCATCTTCGAGTTCGCCTTTGAAGAGATGCGCCTCGCAGCCTTCGCACTTAAGGAAGACGTTTTCAGTCTTCACCACGCGTTCCTCGGGTGGAACGGCTTCTATTCGCTTACTCTTCTTATTGAACCAGGCCATGGAATGCGTGGAGGTTAGCACAACTCCGTGGTGTACTAAAACTCGATTCCTTGCTGCGCCCGAATTCCCGAGGTAAATGGATGTTTGATCTCGGTCATCTCAGTGACCAGATCGGCGGCCACGATCAACTCGGGCGGAGCATCGCGTCCGGTGACGACGATGTGCAAAGCGGGTTGGGCCGCGCGAATCGCACCAAACTCCTCGAGAACCTCATCCACCGGCAGCATGCCGTAACTCAGCACGTAAACGAGCTCATCGAATACCAGCAGGTCGTAATCACCCGACCTCAGCTTTTCAACGCACAGCGCCCACGTCTCACGAGCGGTTTTGATGTCCTGCTCGGGGTTCTTTGTGTCCCACGTAAACCCATCGCCCATCGTATGCACTTCAATGCCGAGTTTTTCAGCCGAGACGTGTTCGCCGTAACGATCGTTCCGCGACTTCATGAACTGGATCATGCAGCACTTCAAACCGCGTCCAGCGGCACGCATCATCAAACCCAGAGCACACGTCGTCTTTCCTTTGCCGTTGCCGGTATGGACCATCAGCAGGCCGCGAGTCTTCTCCTGGTAATCCTCGCGCCGCCATTTGTACTTCTTTTCCTGCATAGTTGTAGGGGTGGCCCTCCGTGGCCACCCCTCCGCATTGACTTATAAACGAGGGATAGCCACGGAGGGCCACCCCTACAAACGATCCACTAGTCAGATTACCGGTTCGGTATCTTTCAATGCATCCTCAGTGGTGTCGCGCGCGCCGTTCGCCCGGTTCACTGCATGGAGTAAGAGCCCGACGATCGTTCTCTCAGCCTCTTCCCAACTTCCTTTGAGCGTGCAGCCGGCCGCGTTGCGATGGCCGCCACCGCCGAACTTCTCAGCAACCTTGGCGACGTTTACGTCACCTTTAGATCTAAGACTAGTGCGATAGACCCCGGGTTCGCACTCTTTCAGCATCGCGACTGCTTCAACCTCGCCGACCGTCAACGGGTAGTTAACAAACCCGTCCGCATCTTCGTCCGAAGCCTGCGCCTGCTGCTGCATCTCGAGCGTTTGCCGCATGCACGCGACGCGCCCGCTTTCATCACGTCTGGCCGTCGACAAGACCGCGCCCATCAACTGAATCCTGCTCCATGGATAACTCGCGAAGACTGCTTCGGCTGTCTTGGCAGGTTTAACTCCCGTGCGTACGAGCTCGGAAGCAACTTTGAACGTGCGCTCGGTTGTGTTCGAGTAATGAAACGAGCCGGTATCGGTTATCAGCGCTGTGTAGACACACTCAGCAATCTCTTTAGTGACGCGCACCCCAGTCGCTTTGCAAAGGTTGTAGATCATTTCGCCGACTGCGGAAGCAGTCGAGTCGATCCAGTTGATATTCCCAAAGAGAGCGGTCGTCGAGTGGTGATCGATGTTGACGACGAATTGTTTTTCGAGATCCGTCAGGCCAGGCCGCGTGATGTCGGAACACTCGATCACAAATACGGCGTGGTAGGACGGATCGACTGAAGGAGTAATTCGCACGTCGCCAGCACCTGGCAGTTGCTGGTACGCGTGTGGGACTGGATCGCGCATGATCACTTCGACGTCTTTATCGAGTGCGCGCAGTAACCAGTAAAGACCGAGTGACGATCCTAAACTATCGCCGTCGGGACGAATGTGCGAGGTGATCGCGAAACGACGTCTTGCCTCGATCAGCTCGACTACTTGACTAAGCATGATGGGGAACGAATTCGGATGAAAGCGCGCCTTGCGGTGGCTATAGCACCCCGTGCGCTTTTATAGGTCCTATAAGACTTATAGGTCATATAGGACCTATTAAAATCTCATCCGCTAACTAACCTTCTTCCTTTCCTTCTTGACTTTCCCATTCTCGCTCAATCTCCTGCAGGAGTTGATCCACGCGTTCGCCTTGTTCTTCGACGCGATCGCGCACGAAGTGAATCTCAGGCGTGCGGGGAAGATTCAGCGAGAGTCCGAGTTGCTTTCTGACGTAGGGTGCGGCATGCTTCAGGGCCGCGAGCGCTGCTTTGTGCTCGTCCTCATCACCTGCGATTGTGACGTAAACGCGCGCCGCTCTTTTGTCAGCCGATAACCGAACGTCAGTCACGGTGACCATCGTCAGCCGGGGATCTTCCAGTTCGTAACCGACAATCTGAGCAATCTCTTCCCTGAGTGTATCCGCAGTTCTTTCCGTACGACGCATAACACCAGCGGCTTATAACTCCGTTGCCGCTACTCGCTCAACCACGTACGCCTCAATCTGGTCTCCGACTTTCACGTCGTTGAAGTTTTCCAGACTGATGCCACATTCAAACCCTTCGCGAACTTCCGATACGTCATCCTTGAACCGGCGCAACGACGCGATGTTGCCTTCCCAGGACACAACCCCATCGCGAATCAACCGCGCCTTTGCATTGCGACGTATCAAACCATCGATGACCATGCAGCCGGCGACTGTTCCCGCTTTCGGAACGCGGAACACTTCTCTGACCGCGGCCTTGCCGAGGATCTTCTCCTTCTCGATTGCCTCGAGCATTCCGATCATGGCTGCGCGGATCTCTTCCTCAACCTTGTAGATGATTGAGTGGAGACGAATATCCACGGCTTCCTGTTTCGCCACGTCAGCCGCGCGAGCTTCAGGACGCACGTTGAAGCCGATGATCACGACCGCGGACGACGACGATCCCGCCTGTGTTGCAGAACCAAGCAGAACGTCCGACTCCGTAATCGCTCCCACGCCCGATCGGATCACTTTCACTTTCACGCGATCGGTCGAGAGTTTTTGCAGCGTCGACTTCAACACCTCGACTGAACCCTGAACGTCGGCTTTGATAATGACCAGCAGTTCTTTGACTTCGCTCTCGCCCAGCGCTTCGATACCGCGTTTTGTTGTCTGCAACAACGCTGCCTGACGGCTGAGCATCTGGCGGTGCTGCGATATCGACTGTGCCTTGGTGATATCTGAAACTACCTGGAAGCTTTCACCTGCTTGCGGCACACCTTGCATCCCAAGCACTTCTACAGGCGTTGCCGGTCCGGCCTCGGTGATTGGCTCACCGCGATCGTTGAACATCGCACGGACTTTGCCTGAGATCTGGCCGACGATAAACGGCTCGTGAATTCTGAGTGTTCCCTGTTGGACCAGCACCGTCGCCACCGCGCCGCGGCCACGATCGAGTTTTGCTTCCAGCACAACTCCCGATGCAAGGCGTGTCGGGCTCGCACGCAGGTTCAAAATGTCTGAGGTCAACAGAACAGTTTCGAGTAACGTTTCGAGGTTCTGTCG
>JAICGZ010000119.1 GCA_025922875.1 Pyrinomonadaceae bacterium | reverse complement strand
CCGCACGGCAAGGTGGATCGTCGCGCGCTTCCTCAACCAGAAGGAGGTGCGCGAGAACTGGATGTGCCGTTCGTCGCGCCGCGCAACGCCGTCGAAGAAGTGCTCTCCGAGATTTTCACTGAAGTACTGAGGGTCGAGCGAGTGGGCGTTAATGACAACTTCTTCGAGCTGGGCGGACATTCACTATTAGCCACACAACTCGTCTCACGAGTGCGGAAGGCTTTTCAACCTGACTTGCCGCTGCGAAAAATCTTTGAAGCGCCGACTGTCGCTTCGCTCGGCGCGTTGCTTGTTGCCAGCGAACCGAGCCCTGGCCAGTTTGAGAAGCAGGCGGAGATGTTGCGAAGAATCGAGAGTTTCTCGACAGACGAGCTCGAAGAGTTACTCAGAAGAAAGAAAGCCAAAGCGGCTAGCTGAAAACCAACCCCCGACAAAAAGGTAAGGAGGAATACTGCCGTGAACAACGCACTTGCGCAGTTGCTGGGGGAGATCACAATCCAGCCGGCTCTGGAAAATGACTTCTACCGCAGGTGGATATCGGGAAGTTTCAGTATCGAGGAGTTGGAAGTCTTTGCGCGAAATTACGAGGCGTGGGTGAAGTCGTTTCCCGATGCGCTCGCGACTCTCGTCAGTGCCACCGGCGATCTGGACGCGAAAAGCGAGTACGTGAAGACCCTCTACTCGGAGATGGGTTACGGAAATGTGCGCAAGGCCCACTCCGTGCTGCTCGATCACTTCTTTGAGGAGCTTGCCCACAAACTCGGAGAAAGCGGGAGGCTCGACCATGATCGGCTCGAACGAGAGATCGAGATGCTGCCATCCACGCGGGAGCTGATCGAAGGCGAGCGGAAGCTTTACGGTGACGCTCATATGTCTTTCGGCGCGCAGCTCGCGCTGGAATGGCAGGCCTACACGATGCTGCGCAAACTCTACGACGGTGCGCGCAACTACCTGCCACTGTGGTCCAATCCGGATGAGTTTCACGAAGCCTGCGAATATTTCTACACGCACATCGGCGCTGCCGAAAAGGATCACAAAGAAGAGTCGTTAAATGCTGTTCAGCGCTACGCGAGAGACGAAGAGAGCCTTGCGTGGATCGTTGCGGGCTACCACCGGCACTTAAAACTAATCTCCGATTTCTGGCTCGGTCTGTACAACGCGGTGATGAAGCTGCCCGCGAAATCCACCGTCGCGATCGGACAGGCTTAAAGTCCGAGCATTGTGGGTGATGAAATGAAGAAGTCAGGAAGAGCGGCTTGCCCCCGCCCTCTGCAAACAACATCCGTTGAACTAAGGACGGGGACGCCGTACGCGAATCTGCTGGCGAGCCACCGATTGTTTGCCGCCACTATCAGCGATTTCTTTGGTATTTGCCAGGATGATTGCATCCCGACAGCCGGGACCACCGGCGCTATCGAGGCGGTCAGAAATCATATCTTCAGGACAAGACTAAAAGCGCAGCCCAAGGTCTTGACCGTCTGCCCTGACTACTGGCGTGCGCTGGAGTCGTTTGCCGGCTTCGGATTCAGAGTGATCGACCTGCACACGGAGCCGTTCGGTTTTGCGATACCTGAGGGGATGCTCGTCGCGAAAGCCAAAGAGACAACGCCCGATCTTATTTATCTGAGTCTTCCAAATAACCCGACCGGTGCAATCTTCGATCCGGGAGTTGTCATTGCCGGTGCACCGGAAGAAACGGCAGTCGTCATAGATCTTACTTTGCCTTGTCGTGCAATTGACGTGACGGCATTGACGCGTGAGCTTTATCAAAAATTTCGTGGAAGAAGAGACCTGTTTATGGTCGGCTCGACCTCGAAGTCACATGGAACTGCGGAGTATCGAATCGGCTGGGTGGTGTGTGCCGGCTCCGATGATGCCGTCCAGTTGAAAAAAGAGAATCGCAATGTGGTCGCCTCTGCTTCGGCTGCGGAAGCGATGAAACAACTCGAGAGAGGCTCAAGCGTAATTGGGCTAATTGAAAGTTCCTTCGCGTTGTTAAGGGACGGCGAAAAGAAGGGAGTGTTTGAACTCGTCGCTCCTGAAAGAAAAGTGGAGACTGGGTATGTGCTCATTAGAGCGCGTACGGATGAGGCAGAGCTCCGAAGCATTTTGGACCAGCGCGACATTCACGTGATGTGGGGTTCGGAGTTTGGGCTGAGCGATCAGTACGTCAGGTTGGAAACACTGGAGCCGCGAAACATTGCCATATTCGTCGAGACGGTAAACGGCGTGGAGTGGGCAAAGACAGCATCAGCATGAGAACGCCTTGGCTCGTCAATCGGAAGCCGAATCGAAGAGCCAGTGTGCGGCTCTTCTGCTTTCCTTACGCTGGAGGCGGAGATTCTATCTTTCATTCGTGGCAGGAGGGGTTCTCGGACAGAATCGAAGTCTGTCCGGTTCAACTGCCGGGAAGAGACTCGCGTATCGCAGAACCTCCTTACACGGACATGGACCAACTAGTGCGAGTCGCAGCCCAAGCCCTCACTCCACACCTCGACAGACCTTTCGCACTCTTCGGCCACAGCATGGGCGCCCTCATTGCGTTCGAACTCGCACGGCATTTGCGAAGAGAATACAGTGCGCAGCCCGTCCACCTTTTCGTTTCCGGTCGTTGCAGCCCGCAGACTATGAGCGAGCCTCTCGATCTGAAACTATTTGATTGCGCATTTCCGGAGATCCTCCGGCGCAACAACAACAGCACCCCGGAAGAGGCGCTCGAAAATCCCGAGTTGATGGATTTGGTGTTGCCCGTCCTGCGCGCAGACTTACTTCTCTGCAACTCGTATATCTACACTCCTGGTCCACCGTTCAGTTTTTCCATCACTACCTTCGGCGGCCTCGCAGACCCCGGTGTGCCCCGCCACTGTCTCGAGGGCTGGCGCGAGCATACGACTGGGCGTTTCGTACTGCGAATGTTGCCTGGCGATCATTTCTTTCTGAACAGCTCCAGGTTGCCCCTGGTCGAGGCAATATCAAAAGAACTTGAGCAGAACACCCTGCAATCTCTCTAGACCGTTTGAGAGTTAAAAATCGTGCGATGCATTCTTGTCGCACGATCGATCTCCTGCATCTCTCCGGGTGAAAGATCGCGAAACAACTCCATCATTGAGAGGTATCCGATCTTGTTACGCAGCGCACTCGATTTCGACCTCTTCGCTTTCCACGTCAGCCTCAGCAGGGAGTGCTCGCATCAGACGCGGCGTCAGCTTTGAAAATGTGCCTGGCATGTCGGTTTCTCCATGTCCGTTAAGCACTGTTTGATTTCCGCGCATTCTCAAACTAATGAGGCGGACACCTTCGCGAACAGTTCCTCAGGAGTGGGATTTCCCAGCGAAATGGTGCGGCCATTGAAAATATAGGTAGGCGTCGAAAATACCCCATCGTAATTCACACTACCTTCAGCATCCAGGTCGATTAATTCGACATTCAACTCAACAAATTTCCTTCGCACATCTTCGGCCAGTCGGACAGCCTCTTCGCACAACCAGCAATGCTTTGCGATGTAGATCCTTAAAGTTGGGGGATAATATAGTTGACTGACCAGCGCCATCAATTAGGCGATGACGCTTTTATGCGAGCCTCAAGGCAAGCATCCTTATACTTGCATTCCATGTCCCGCCACTCAACGAACCCTATAAGGATTCCACCGATGGCGGACAAGACGATCCGGAACAGAAGTCTAGAAAACTGAAACCCCTCATCAAAGAGATAATCGGTAATTCCTAGTGTTACGAGCAATAAAGCGGCTCGCAAGTTTTTCCAGGACCACGGGGCCGAATCGATTCTCAAACGTGCCGACGAGACGAAACGACGAGCCAATCTGATGAGGCAGGCGGCTGTCAACGGCGGTGGGTTGCAGACCGCACGAAGCTCACCGGACGCGGAGCGCTCTGGATCCTGACTGGAGTTGGGGAGGAAACGAAACGCTACGTAGTTGACTCGCACTCTCAATGAGCGTAAGGTCGGTTCGAATCGAGTCTGCTTAACTCCTTCTCAGCTTCTTCTGGAATTTCCCAGATCACCTGAAACTAACAAGCCAATAAATCTTCTCATGCGTGTGAGGTTAACTCCGCGCAGATTGAAGATCTCTTTGTGCAGGATCGATTAACACGATCCTTGAGCTAAATCAAAAGCGCTTCGAGAACAAGAAAGCAGAATCAATGACTATTACCAGATGTCCGCGTTGTCAGCGCCACTGCTTTACCGACGCCGCAGAGTGTCAACAGTGTGCCATGGTTTTTGAGCCTGGTCTTCTGAATAGGCAGGCAAACACTAAGGAGCGGAGGTTTGTTATCAAATCCTACGTGCTTTTCGCCACCTTGTTGCTAATACCGGTCATTATTTTACTTGTGTTTCAAATCTCTGATTATCGCAATGGTACTGGGCTTTTTGGTTAATCAAACCAACTTTGCACTTGTGTCTGACCTGACGCATTGTAGCAGCCAGTAATCTTCTCTCGCGCATCGACGGTGATGCGCGCCGCGCGCAGCAAATATGAGCGCCGGACGTTTGAGTAGTTCAAAAGCAGGCCTCTTTCAATTTTTGAAGCCGCTCTCATTAGAGCATCCGACTACGACGCGGAGATTCGTGCCTGAAGGAGTAATATGGACGAGAAACGCACTTTCACCGCCGGTGAACGAATCGACCACATGTGCAATATCTGTGGCGAGGAACGTAGGCACATTGTCGCTTCCATTTCGAAGCAGGGCAAAATCACACGTGTTAGTTGCCCAATCTGCGGGTCACGCGTTCCTTACAAGGGGAGCGTTACGCGTCGTGTGTCTGTAAGAGTCGGCGTGCCTTATGATCAAGCACACACGTATCGACGAGGAGATACAATAAATTCGCGAACGCCTTCGGCGTATTCATCCCAATTCAAACCGCACGACTTGGTCTCGAGCCCGGGTTCAGAGTTCAAGCTTTAGCTTGCGGGCTTGAACTCGAACGCTCAAGCCAAAAGCTCGAACTCTGAGCTGAAATTCAAACTAACGTACTACCGAAATCTGTCATTCTGCGGATGGTCCAACCTGTAAGTTTTGCTAGTTCGTGCCCTGCGAGACTGGCCGTAGATTGATTCCTGCTATGCGGAACAGGGCGCGTATTCTAATAGCCGAAGATCACGAGCTGATGCGAAATAAAGTCGTGCGTTTGCTGAAGCGCGATTTTGAGGTGCTGGACGCGGTTACCGATGGCGAAGCCCTCCTCGAAGCCGCGGCCCGCTTGAACCCGGACGTCTGCGTCCTCGATATCTCAATGCCGCGCCTCAATGGCATCGAAACCGCTACGCATCTAAAGAAACGTCCCTCACCTGCAAAAGTAATCTTCCTGACGATTCACAGCGATTCAGACTCTGTCAGTGCGGCATTTAGAAGCGGCGCCGAAGGCTATGTATTCAAAACGCGAATGGCGGCGGATTTGATAATTGCTGTAAGAGAAGTATTGGCTGGCCGGACGTTCTTGTCACCCTGTTAAGTCATTATTCGACTTATTCGAACACGCCTCTGAGCAAAAGCCTTTCACGCCTGTGGAGTTCTTGCCGCGCTTCTCTTTGCTCCGCGATCCACGAGGTGATGGTTTCGAATATATCGCGTCTTGTCTGACTCTCTGTCTTCAACCGGCATTCCGGTGGTGCTTGCTCACCCGTAATGAGCTCTCGCTGTTGACGCTTAACGATCTTGATGGGTTGGTTAGTCGGCATGTGAATGCTTTCAGTGCCCTAATCGTATTTAGCGAGTCGCGTTGGAAACACTGTCAGAATTGACAGTGTTTCGAGGATCGGGGTGGGGCTAGGATTTGTTTGCTAATACAGCCCAGTCGGCCCCAAGGGCTGGCAAATGCAGAACCTCTATTAAGGTGGGACTGCGTTGCTTGAAGAAATAGAAGGCTGACTCGTGCTTTAAGTCAAACCTGAACAAGGAGCAAAAACAAATGAGAATCAGGAGCAACACGATGACAAGACTAATGACAGTCGCCTTCGTTCTTGTGCTGGCGGGCGTCGGAAATACGTTCGCTGCCGGATCTTTGGCGATCAAACATGAACGCCCGGAGTTGAACACTCCACCTCAGGAAGAAGTGAAGAAGTTCAAGGGAGTCGTGGTGAAGCGCGATCCGGACGCGTTCACGATGTCCGAAACTCAGAGTGGACCAACAACAACGGTTATCTTGACTGCCGACACCGAAGTGAAAAGTCACAAGCGAGGCGCCTTTCGCGGATCGAAAGAGTATGCCGCAAGCTACATCCTGCGAGGGCTGCGACTCGAGGTTGACGGTGTTAGAAATTCCGAAGGCCACATCGTGGCGGATAAGATTCGTTTCGACGAGCAGGATCTCCGGACTGCCCAGGCATTGAAGGCCACTCTCGATCCTGTCGAAGCGGAGATGACTGAAAAACTGAAGCAACAGCAACAGGAGCAGGAGCGGCTTGCCGGCCAACTCGAGGAGAACCGGGCGCTAACGGCGCAGGCACAAGCTTCGGCCGACGCTGCCTCAGAGGCTGCGAGGAAAGCGCAGTCGACAGCAGACTATGCCAACAATCGCATAAATGGGTTGGACGATTTCGATCCAATCAAAACGATTACCGTCCACTTCAACACCGGAAGCGCCACTTTGACTCCAAAGGCTAAAGCCACGATTGATGAAGCCGCCGCATGGGTAAGGACCCAGGACCGGAAAGGCTGGGTGATGGCGGTGATCGGTTACGCCGATACTACCGGCAGTTCCCAGAGAAACATCGATTTGAGCGAGCGGCGCGCGAACTCCGTAATCTACTACATAGTGAGCAAGTACAAGATGCCGTTGAACCGCCTGGTCCAGCCATTCGGCTACGGACAGTTGGAGCCAGTCGCGGAGAACTCGACGAAAGCCGGACGTGCTAAGAACCGCCGAGTCGAAATTAGATTAATGGTCAACAAGGGCATCGCCGGAAGCGTGGCGGGCTCGAAAAATTAGCGGCCCACTTCATAATCGCAGGAGCCAACAGAAACGAGCGCGGTAGCGCCGGGCCGACCACCTATATGCACCCTAGGTGGGAACCGACCCGGCGCTATCGCGTTCAATTCTGTTCAAGGGCGCAATTGTAGGGGCGGCCCTCAGTGGCCGCCCCGCCGATAGAGTTCATGAGACGGGCGGCCACGGAGGGCCGCCCCTACAGTTGCGCCGGTTGCGGTTCAATACCCTAATCTTTAACTCAGGAAGGTTAGGTAAGGCGGGCGAGGAGGATGGTGATGTTATCTGTTCCTCCGCCTGCGAGCGCGAGATCAGTCAGCGCCTCACAAGCACTTTGTGCCGACTCTGCTTCACGCAGCACACCAGCAATGATCTCGTCCTCTACCAACTCTGACAGCCCATCGGTGCAGAGCAGCAGTTGATCGCCGGCGAATAATCTGAAGCGCTGTACCTGAGGCAGGATGCGGTTGTCCAAAGAGCCAATCGCGGCAGTCAATACATGTCTCACCGATCTGGGACCGGGATCATTGGAAGTCGCCACGCCGGCATCGATAAGAGCCTGAGCCATAGTATGATCCGTCGTCAACTGCCGGAAAGAATTTCCTCTTAATAGATACGCGCGCGAATCACCGATGTGACCGATCACTAGATCATTTCCCAATATGCCGGCCACCGTTAGCGTGGTGCCCATGCCGCTGAGCTCGTAATCGCTATCCGCTTCGTCTTTCAAGATCTTATCGATCTGAAAAAAGCGTTGGATCATTCGTTCCATCACAGTTTTGACGTCTCTATTCCGTTTGAGCGCCAGTGTCCAGTCTGTTGTCTCAACGATGAGTTCGATCAGCTTGGAGAGGGCCAGGCGGCTGGCGATGTCACCCGCCGGCAAACCTCCCATGCCGTCCGCCACCAGCATCCCGTGGCCCGTCAAATCATAGTTCTGCTCGAGCAATTGATCGTCAAGATTTGTTGAAAGTCTCTCCAATGAGCGGCCGAATCGGATCAGGAGGTAACTATCTTCGTTCCTTTCCCTGACATGACCCGGATGTGTAGTGGCGCCAAGGTCTACACTCAAAGAAGTCCATGTCTTGCTTAGAGGATCAGGCGAGTCGCTTTTGTTGTGATCCATTGTCGATTACTCCGCGAAGAGACCCCTTCGCACAGAGAATCCCCGGCCACGCATCTTCCCCAAGCGCTTTGGCACGCTCTTCTCTCACGCGACCGAGGATTCAGAGGTGTTCTCAAATGAGAACACCCAACGCCAACGACGCTCGCTGCTGGATAGCGTCTGTCATCGGGGAGACGCCAGAGCGTGTTGGTCCAGTGGTGCAACGCATTACGATTTTATGCGTGAATAGTCCATCCAACACTGGCAAAATTTACAGGCTGCACTGTGAAGTGAACATTCAACGGCCAGCCACTGGGCGTTAGAATTTCCAACCAAGTGAGGTACTGACGCCAAGATCATTCTTGTCAGCTCTTACAGGTGGCTTGCTGTCGAAGTTTTCATAAAGATGAAAGCCCCAGTACAAGTCTTTCGCTATTTTGATGCGCAGATCCGAAGTAGCTTGCAACCTCATACGGCCTGGCGTTGTCAGACTCGGGAACAAGCTGACTCGTGACGTTATATCTGTAGTCTTGAAGCGAAAAGTGGTGAAATCAACGCCGGCCAGTGCATCCGCATTTGTGCTTTTTGGTTTGCCGATCGAAGTGGAATAGTTCTCACGGGTCCCAACGACACCGCCGAAGATCGACAACCGCGTGTATTCGCTCTGATGGAGATTGCGACCGATTAAACCGCCCACCGAAGTCCGTAGCTTGAGACTCTGCTGGTCGCTTTGCAGGAGATCGAAAATACCTCCTGCGAACCAGCGTGGCGACAACTGTTTTCGATAATCAAACGAGAACTGCTTGCGAGTGGTGCTGTCTCCTTCTGGTTGCCCACTGAAAGCAGAATCTATCGATGTGGTAAAGGAGTGGTCTCCGGTCCGGTACGTGGTGGTAGCGATAAGCTGCGTTTGATACTGGTCGTTACCGCTTGTAAAACTAAATCCAAAATCGATCGATCCTTCCAGGCGTTTCCAGAATCCAGGCTCGGCCGGAATGATTCTAATTACATCTAATTGGGGCACCCGCAATGCTTTGTCAGGTGAGCCGATGACGAAGTTAGCGATCTCAACGGAGTTGGCCGGAAGCAGGCGCATAACGTTAGTGAAAAGTTTTCCGTTGACGAGCGAGATGATGAACGTGGACTTGCTCTCGAGCCGGTCTATGCTGGCCCAATTAAGTCGCACGGCTTCCGCCATGTAATCCGCTTTAATTTTGAGCTCACCACGTTGCAGGCTTTTTATTTCGCCGGTCAATCGATCGCCGTTTTTCAACACCACGACATCGTCGTTATGCCCGGCGAGTGTTGTTGAGGTGCAGAACACGATAAGGAAAACGGCTGCACTCCAACAGCTCAGGCTTCGAACATGATTCTTCATCACTCACGACCTCCTGAAACACCGGAATTCCCGCGATGGTTCTAACGGATCTTAAGAGGCCAACTTAGAGAGCGCCGCCTGTAAAAAGTGACAGTTTCCTGTTCTGACCTCACCGCTAGAATGTTTTTCTACCAATTAAGTTTCAGGAGAGGGGCGGTGAACTAAGATGATCAAAGCCGGCGGTATTTTTCGAATGAGTTTAGTGGCTGGGCTGCTACTCGCCTGGTGCGCTATAGCGTCTGCTCAGGAGATACGGTTCAACTACGTCCAGGGCACTGACTTCAGCAGATATAAAACCTACAAGTGGGTGAGAGTACCCAGGGCTCAATATCCGAATCAGATTCTCGACGAACAGATCATGAGGGCAATCGATGGTCAGTTAGCTCTGAAGGGCTTGTCTAAGACGGAAGACAACCCGGACCTTTACGTCACGTACCAGGCGGCCGTTAACCAGGAGAAACAGTGGAACTCCTTTAGCAGTGGCGGCGACTACTGGGGCTGGGGTGGTTGGGGTGGATGGGGCGGAATGCAGACGACTACAACCACGAGCCAGACAATCAACATCGGCACGGTCAGTTGCGATATCTATGATGTAGCCACGAAGAAACAGATCTGGCGCGGTGACGCCACGAAGACGTTAGGTTCCGGTAAGGACCCAAGGAAGGTCGAGAAGAATTTAAACAAGGCGATGGCGAAATTATTCAAGAAGTATCCGCCACCGGTGAAGTAGTGAATCTCTGTGCCTCTGTGGTTGTTTTCTAAACAATAGCGAACCACAGAGGCACAGAGAACACAGAGGTTGCACAGAGAAGAGCGGGATAGGATTTTCGGGCAAAGCCAGTTGTACAGAAAAAACTCAAAAGGAGCAGAGCATGAGAACGAAAGTTTTGCTTATCTGTTGCATGTTGGCCGCTTTCGCATTGGGTATATCCACAGCGGCGCAGGAAGAGCCGAACCCGAAGAGGGAAAAATTTGGCGCGCTCGCATTCCTTCCCTCGGGAGCCGGACCCGCAATGGTTGGCGCCGGCGCAAGAGTTAACGTTGACTTGTTTGTCCACAGCTACACGACTGATGCTGAAGCGAAGTCAATGGCGAGTGTGTTGGTTGAAGCCGGTCCCGATGCTTTGCTCAAAGTTCTCGAGAAGACCAAGTCAAAAGGCAAAATAACTCTTACCGGCCGGGTCGGGTTTTATGATCTGAAGCTGATTCGCTCGCACAAGACCCAGGAGGGAAGGCGCATTTATGCAGTTGGAGATCGACCGGTTGGTTTTCTGGAAATGTACGTCTCCAACAGGTCACTGGATTATCCATTCGGCATTCTTCAGCTCGATCTGAAGACGAATGAAAAAGGTAAAGAAGAAGGGGAAGGCGCGCTCATCTACTCAGCCAAGATCAAATTGCTGGATGGCAGGTCGATCGATGTTGAGAGTTACGGCATTGCTCCCATTCGCTTGATGGGCGTGCGCAAACTCTGAGTGCGAATTTGTAATAGTTTTCTGAGTTTCCTGCGCGCTTTGTGAAGCTGCGACTTGGAGTTACCGACACTACACCCAAAAATTCCGGCGATCTCCTGATGGTTGTATCCCTCCACGTCGTACTTCACGAAAATTGAACGTGAGCCGGAAGGCAGTTTGCGTAAAGCCGCATCGAGGGTTATGCGGTCTGTTAGTTGAGGGGTGAAAGAGTGTCTCACGAAAACCGACTCTGCAAGGTCATCGAGTATGCCGGGAGCTTCTCTACGACGAATGCTGCTCCGCATGTGCATTAACACCTGATTGATGGTTAAACGATAAAGCCAGGTCGTAAACTGTCCTTCACCACGAAATGTTCCTACCTTTTTGAGCAGTTGTATAAAGATATCCTGCGTCAAGTCTTCCGCTTCCCAAACATTGCCTGTCATTCTCAGGCATAGAGCGTAAACCATCCCTCTGTGACGCTCGTACAGATCCGCCATGAAGGAAATAGTTCCGTGCGATATCGCTTGGGCCAACTCGTAGTCTGATAGCCGCGTTGACATACCGCCACTGTAGTAAGACCCGCCTGACATTCAACCTGTAACTTTTGCTAGTTTCCGCCGTTTCTCCCCGTCGCTAGATTCACGCCATAGGAAACTCCGCCCATCGAACACTGGAGCTGATGAAGGAGGGAAGTATGAGAAGGATAAGTCGATCCTTTGCGAGATTCACGTTGGCATTAGTCGCTCTGTGCCTGTTTCACAGTGGCTTAGCAGTAGCACAAACTCAGGAACCCGCGAAGGAACCTGCAAAGCCAACAGCGGAAGTTGAACAACTAAAACAACGTCTGCAACAACTCGAGCAGACAGTTTCGGATCTGAAAGGTCAAATCACTGCTATTGAAGAAGCAAAATCCAAGCCTGCTGCTCCAGCGATAATAGAAGCCACTTATTCAGAACCTCCAAAGCCGGCGGCATCGGTGTCTCCGGAAAAAGCTCAAAATAATAACGGTAAGGGAGAAAGCACTTTTCAAATCTACGGTTTTGCAATGCTCGATGCCGGTTATCAATTCAAGCAAAACCATCCTGATTGGTTCGACGTGATTAGGCCCACCAAGTTGCCGGCATTCGAAGATGAATTTGCTCCAGATGGGAAGACCTACTACGGCGTTCGCCAGAGTCGTCTCGGTGTGAAGGCGACGACTCCGACTAAATACGGAGAGCTGAAGGCACTGTTTGAGTTTGAACTTTTTGGCACGGGTGTGGATGCAGGTCAAACAACTTTCCGGTTGCGACACGCATACGGTGAGTTGGGCCAATTCGGCGCGGGGCAGACGTGGAGTCCCTTCATGGACATCGATGTGTTTCCAAACTCACTGGAGTACTGGGGACCAAACGGAATGGTCTTCTTCCGTAACTTGCAGTTTCGCTGGATGCCGCTAAAGGGACGCAACTCAGTAACGCTCGCGGTCGAGCGTCCCGGCGCAAGCGGTGATCAGGGTATGTTTACAGATCGCATCGAGTTGCAGGGGATCAGGCCGAAGTTTGATCTGCCCGATTTCTCCGGCAACGTCCGGTTCACTCGCGACTGGGGTTACTTCCAGGCCGCGGGAATGATCAGGCGAATCAAATGGGTAGACACGATCCAGGACAACGTTGATCTGGACGGATCAGAAATCGGCGCCGGTCTCAACCTGACCTCCAACCTCAAATTCACTCCGAACGATACCGGCAGGTTTGCGTTTGTCTTTGGCCAGGGAATTCAGAACTACATGAACGATGCGCCGGTTGATATCGGCATCGAGTTGACGCCTGGAGGAGATCCTCGCCGGCCTATCAAAGGCGTGGCCTTGCCGATGTGGAGCATGGTGGCGTTTCTCGATCACAACTGGAACAAACGCTTCAGCACCGCAATCGGATATTCATTCATGGACATCGACAATTCCAACGGGCAGGCGCCCGATGCATACCACCGCGGCCATTATGGGCTCGTGAATCTGCTCTTCTACCCGGTGGAGAACGCGATGGTGGGCGGCGAGTTTCAATGGGGACGTCGAGAGAATTTCCTCGACGGCTTCAAGTCAGACGATTTCCGCATCCAGTTTTCGTTTAGATACAACTTTTCGAAATCTTTCAATTTCTGATCCCCGAGAAAACGACAAGACTAATGGTCCAACGAGGAGGAGACAACGTAATGTTGAGAAAAAGAGTTCAGATGCGAATGCTCGTCGCGCTGTTGGTCGTGATGACATTCGTCTCAGCGCCACTGCCGGCTTTGGCGCAAAAGACGAGTCCGGTCGCGCCGTCGAAGGCGCAGGTTGAGGCGGTTGTCCGTGAAGCATACGAGAAGTTTAAGAGCGACACGAACGGAAAGAATGCTGACTACATTCCTTACCTGGCCCAGGTTGACTCAAAACTTTTTGGGATTGCGATAGTCACCACTGACAACCAGGTGCTCTCGATGGGAGACATCGATTACTCGTTTTCCATTCAGTCGATCTCCAAAGTCTTCTCTCAGGCTCTGGCGATGGAAGAGCATGGACCACAGAAGGTTTTCGAAAAGGTTGGATCTGAACCAACCGGGCGCGCTTTCAACTCAGTGTTTGCCGTTGCGGACATGCCGACCCACACTGGCAATGCTTATGTAAATGCGGGCGCGATCGCGACGGTGAGTCTGATTTCCGGGGCGACGGCTGATCAAAAGTGGAACAAGATCCTGGATTTCTATAGCCGTGCCGCCGGCGAGAAGCTGAAGCTCATCGATGAAGTTTACAAATCAGAAGCAGCTACCAATACGGGTAACAAAGCTTTGTCGATGCTGCTTGCGAAATACGATCGCATCTACGCGGATCCGTTTGAATCGGTAGACGTTTACACCAAGCAATGTTCTGTCGGCGTAAATGTGGCCCAACTCGCTCGCATGGGTGCAACACTCGCGAACAATGGCAAGAACCCGGCAACAGGCGAGCAGGTAATAAAGTCTCAAAACATTCCACACATCCTCTCCACGATGATCATGGCCGGACTGTACGACGGCTCGGGGGGCTGGGCCTGGCACGTAGGTCTGCCGGCGAAGAGTGGAGTAGGCGGGGGCATCGTTGCAGTCGTACCGGGTAAAGGAGCGATTGCAGTATTTGCACCCCCCTTAGACGAGGCGGGTAACAGCGTGAAGGCGCAGAAGGTAATTGAGTATGTAGCCAACCGGCTCGACTTCAATTTGTTCTCGCCTCGTTCAGTTGGCTTAAAAGGCGAGTAGGTACGGGAGCAAGGGATACTAATGGCCTCAACTCTCTTTCGAGTCGGTTTTGCAACGCGGCGTAGCGGCTTGTTGCTGCGCGCCGCCTTGCTCGTCACAACTGTGTTTATCCTGCACGTTGTCTGTTTTGGTCAGGCGGAAAATCTTCCGCCGATCGCTTCAAAGCCCGGTGCTGCAAAAACACCACCCGCAGACGAGCGCGCTGAACTCCTGAAGATAATCAAGAGTCTTCAGGAACGCGTCGAAAAACTCGAGGCCGCGCAAGCTGGGAGTAATACTTCTACCCCAGCCGCACTTCCGACGGAGCCTACTGCAGAGATGAGCCCGGCCGTTGAACCCGTCGTCAAAACTCCACCACCGGTCGCTACCGAAAATAGTCAGGATAAGGATGACGACGATGATGGCGATGATGCCGGGGACGGCAGATCTTACGGCAGGTATACACCAAACTTCGGTTTCAAAGTCGTCAACACAGAGTATGGCGATCTGAATATCAGTGTTTACACGTATGCGCGCTATTTAAATCAGCTGGGTCTAAATTCAAGCTACCAGGATGCGTTTGGAATTACGAAGAGCGTGCAGGAGCGCCAGGATTTCCAGCTTCAAAAGGTACAGATCAAGCTGCTTGGATGGATCTATGATCCCAAGTTTCGCTACTTCATCTACACCTGGACCTCCAATCCAACTCAGGGCCAGGGCGCGCAGGTCGTAGTAGCGGGAAACCTGAACTACACATTCAACAAATATCTGACTTTATCCGCTGGAATCACCTCTCTTCCGGGCGTTAGAACCACTGAAGGCAACTTCCCGTTCTGGCTCGGCGTAGATAGCCGTCATATCGCAGACGAGTTCTTTCGTCCTTCATATACCTCCGGCGTTTGGGCAAAGGGCAACATCACCGACACGCTGCGATACCAGGCGATGCTCGGCAACAACATGAGTACGCTGGGCGTCAGCGCAGCGCGGCTCGACAATGGTTTCAATACGCTTGCCACTGCTTTGATCTGGACGCCGATGGGCGAGATTGGCCCGGGCTTCGGTGACTTCGAGAATCACAAGACATTAGCAACTCGCCTCGGTGCACACTTCACTCGCAGTGACGAAAACAGAGAGAGCCAGCCAAACAGCGATTCGTTTGAAAATACTCAACTGAGACTTTCTGATGGGACCGTCATTTTCACTCCCGAACTGTTTGGACCAGGCGTCACCATCACCGACGCGAGGTACAGAATGTTCGATGTTGACGGTGCGGTGAAATATCGCGGGTTTTCACTGGAGGGTGAGTATTACTGGCGCTGGCTCGATAACTTCAAAGGGCCTGGTACTGAGGGCCTGCCGCAACTATTCGATCATGGCTTTCAGTTACAGGGTTCCGCGATGGTGATTCCCAGGACTTTGCAACTCTACGCCGGTGCTTCAAGGATAAATGGGCAATTCGGAAACCCCTGGGACTTTCGTTCCGGCGTGAACTGGTTTCCATGGAAAAACAAAGTCGTGCGTTGGAACACGGAATGGCTCTACCTGCGGAACTCTCCGGTGGGCTACTCATCCGTTCCCTTCGTGGTGGGCGCCAGAGGCAACGTGTTCCACTCGAGTCTCGAACTCGCGTTTTAATCATGAACAATTTTTCCCGCAAAGGTGCAAAGAAGCAAAGAGGAAATCACGACCGAAAGGCGTGCATTGCGCCTTTGCGCCTTTGCGGGAAAATCTTAATTAGCATCGTACTGGTCATTTTATCGAGTCCAGTATTCGCGCAGGCGCCTGCAAACAACTATCTGTTCAACGACACTCACTTTCATCTCACCAATTACATTCAGGAAGGCATCGACATTCACGACTTCCTGAAGATCATGGGAAACAAAGCAGGCCGCGTCGCGCTCTTTGGAATTCCATTGCAACAGCAATGGTCGTATCGCATCGATGAGGATCGTGGACCAACTTACTACCTGAATTCAGACGCGCCTCTCTATTACTACTCCTTCACGGATGCCTGGATCGCAACTGCCTACAAGTCTCTTTCCAAGGCAGACCAGGCGCGCTTCGATCCGATGATTACCGGATTCAATCCCACAGACATGTATGCGGCGGATCATATTCGACGTGTGCTGCGAACCTTTCCCGGAGTGTTCAGCGGCATTGGCGAGTTCACGATTCACAAGGAGTTTGTCTCAGCGAAGATCGCCGGAGAAGTGGCGAGCCTTCAAGACCAGGCGCTCGATCGATTAATTGAGTTCGCGGGTGAGGTTGGATTGGTTGTCCTTATCCATTGTGATGTGGATGTTCCGTTTGCAAAACCAGGAGTTGAACCGGCCTATGCGAAGCAGATCAAGGCATTGTTCAAACGGCATCCCAACACGACGATCATCTGGGCCCACATCGGCGTGGGTCGAATTATTCGTCCGATCAAGGACCAGGCCGCCTTAGTCGAAGACATCATCAACGATCCGCAGCTTAGACGCGTCTATTTCGACATTTCATGGGATGAAGTGGCGAAGTATGTCGTGTCTACACCGGAGTCTGCAAAAAGCGCCGCCGCCATCGTAAACAAACATCCGGATCGATTTCTGTTTGGGACAGACGAGGTGGCCCCGCCCGATCAGGAAAAGTATTTGCGGGTCTACGAACAATACGCGCCCTTTTGGAAGCTTCTGACTCCGGACGCAAGCGAGAAAGTTCGCAAGGGAAATTACGAGCGGATCTTCGACGAGGCCAGGCGCAAGGTGCGGCGCTGGGAACAAACGCACGTTAAAGGAGGCTCCAGCAACAGCGGAGGTTGAAATGAAAATCAATGTTCTGACGATACGACGACTATCTAAATACGTCATGGCAATCACCTGCACGTTGGTGTTGACGCCAGGACAGGAACTTATATTCGCACGGTTCGCACCACCGATACCTGCGGAAGATACAGCAGTAAAGATTCCAGCGGAGCAACTGGATTCTCTGGTGGCTCCGATTGCGCTCTATCCGGACAACCTGCTCAGCCAGACACTTGTTGCTTCAACGTATCCGCTGGAGATCATTCAGCTTCAGCAATGGCTGGAGAGAAATCCCGATCTCTTAAAAGACCAGAAGAAGTTAGCGGAAGCAGTGAAGAAGCAACCGTGGGATCCGAGTATTCAGGCGATGGCGGCTTTACCCGACGTAGTGAAGCGCCTGGCCGATGATGTTCAGTGGACCACCGATCTCGGAAATGCATTTCTGGCCCAGCAAAAAGACGTCATGGATGCGATCCAGCGTATGCGCAACAAGGCGCAGGACACCGGCGCGTTGGCGTCGAACCAGCAACAGAAAGTGCAGACGCAGGTCATTGAAAGCAAGGAAGTGATTGTGATCGAACAATCAAATCCGGAAGTTGTTTACGTGCCGTCCTACAACCCGACGGTTGTGTACGGCGCACCGGCTTATCCTTATCCGCCAATTTACTATCCGCCATCGACGGGAGCAGTGATAGCGGCAAGCGCGATCTCGTTTGGCGTTGGTTGGGCCATGGGCGCTGCGTGGGGTGGCGGTTGGGGTTGGGGTTGTGGCTGGGGAGGCGGCGATATCGACGTCAACATGAACAACAACTTCAATCGCAACACAAACATTAGCGGCGGCAATCGTGTGAACAACATCCAGGGCGGCAACCGCACAAACGTTGGAGGCGGCAAGTGGCAACACAATCCGTCACACCGCGGTGGCGCGCCGTATGGTGATCGAAATACGGCAAACAGATTCGGCGGGAGTGCGCGCGGCGATTCGTTGGGAAACCGGCAAAGAGCTGCACAAAGAGATCTTGGCCGGCAGGGTGGAAATCTGGGTAGCCAGAACCGTGGAGGAATTGGTGATCGCGGGGGTATTGGCGATCGCGGAGGAGTCGGTGATCGCGGAGGCGTTGGCGGTCGTGGAGGTGTTGGCGATCGCGGTGGCGTTGGCGATCGCGGTGGCGTTGGTAATCGCGGTGGCGTTGGCGATCGCGGTGGCGTTGGCGATCGCGGTGGCGTTGGCGATCGCGGTGGCGTTGGCGATCGCGGTGGCGTTGGCGATCGCGGTGGCGTTGGCGATCGCGGTGGCGTTGG
>JAICGZ010000118.1 GCA_025922875.1 Pyrinomonadaceae bacterium | reverse complement strand
GACGTGTTGTCAGCGCTGGGCTGAAGCGAGACGTTAGGCATGCGCGGAAACGAGATGCTGCCCCAACTGTCACTGTGATTGCAGCCGTACGACTTCTTCTTTCCGGTCATTGCCGCGAGATCGCGCGTAGTTTGCCAGTCAACAAACAATCCGTCCTTGATCAGATGCCAACGCTGTGATGGGACGCCTTCGTCGTCGTAAGCCACAGTCGCCAGGCCCGTCGGTTGGGTTCTGTCGGCGACAAAGTTGACGATCTTCGATCCAAATTGCAGCTTGCCGGTTTTGTCGGGTGTGAGAAAACTCGTACCCGCATAGTTGGCTTCCAGCCATAGAGCGCGGTCGAGTTCGGTCGGGTGGCCCACCGATTCGTGAATCGTCAGCCACAGGTGAGAAGGATGCATCACGAGATCGTACTTTGCGGGATCGACCGGTTTGGCTTTTAGCTTCATAACAGCCTCTTCGCCGGCCTGTTGCGCTTCGCGTTTCCAATCGTGCTTCTCAATGTATTCGTAACCCATTCCCTGTGGACCACCGAGAGCGCTACGTGATTGAAAATCGCCGTTGGCCCTGTTTACGGCGAACACGTCGAAACTTGGATTGGCTCGAATTATGTACTGTTCGATTCTCGAGCCGTCAGTCGACGCATAAAACTTCTGCTCGTTTACGAAACCCATAAACGAATTGACAAAGCTAACCCCTTCCGTCTTCATGGCAGACTCGTTTAGCGACAGAAGAAACTGGATCTTGTCGTCGATGGCGACTTCGAACGGATCCTTCTCGAAAGCATTCTTCCACTTCGCCACGACTTTCTCGACGGGAACGAGTGAAATGGCTTTGCGTTGGTAGACGGAGTTTGCCCGCGCGATATCGACAGCTTGTTGCGTGATGCGTCGCACGTCTTCGGGAGTAACGTTGCGGCTTGAAGCAAACCCCCACGTCCCTTTGTAGAGCACGCGCACGCCGAAGCCGAAATTCTGCCCACGCGAAACGTTTTGCACCTGGCGCTCGCGAGTGGCGATCGATTCCGTGCGGTAACGGTTAATGCGAATGTCGGCGTAGCTGACACCGAGCTTCCGTGCCGTACTCAGTGCGACGTCTGCCAGCGCGTTCTTATCGACCGCTTTCGCAGCAGCTTCTTCCGCAGCAGTGACGCTGCTGATCCACGAGGGCAGGGAAGACAACGACAGCGCACCAGCCGCAATGCTGGCCGTCTTGAGAAAGTCACGACGAGAAGTGGTCATCTGTAAAATCCTCGAGCTGGATTGGGAATGGAAACGGTGGGATGATCTAACGCCGCGCGGTCTGAAATGTCAACGGATTCAGCCTGGGGAGTCGGGAAAGTTTTAATGAAGTTTGGGCTACGCAAACGTGCTTCGCCGCTTCCACTTTAGAACGCAAATTCGCCTTAGCTTTTGTTGTCTCGGTCTAGGCTTGAGTTATTTTCTCGAGCAGCAAAACATCCTGGTACGATAGCCCGTTGCTCCGTCCTGACCAACGCCCGTAATAGATCGGCTCTTTCAGTGCCAGTCCGTGTTGCGCAAGCGACTCCATCACATAACTCTCGTCATAAGCGGCTGCACTCTCCGGACTATGTTCGTGGACGTACCGCCATGCTCCTTCGCCATGCTCAAAGCGCAAGGAGTTTCGTCCATCTCTGGCAAGCATGGCCTGCTCTTCATTGAGAAGAAAAAACGTCGCCACACACCGGCCCTTGCTCTTCAGTAGACGTGCTATTTCACCCAGGTAATTGTCGACCTCAGGCGGGCGCATATGCGTGAAGACGGATTTCAATAGAATCAAATCGAATGAGTGGTCCTCGTATGGGAACCGGTAAGCTTCAGCATGATGTATCCCTCTTGGGTTATAGGCCAGGTTACGGACATCGATGTGCGCGAATTGAAAGTTGCGCCACCGGCTACTGAGCTTTTTCTGACACCACTTAATCGAGGCTCGATGTATATCTGCTCCTACGTAGCCTCCCTTTTCATTCAGGTAGTCCTTGAGATGAAGAGCCATCTGGCCACAACCACAGCCGATGTCAAAAACGCGCTCCTCCGGTTGTAGATCAGCGATGAGGCGGAGGTAGCTCATAAACTCCGCTCCCGATGATTCGAAACTCTGGAGCGGGCCGACGTACCTGCGTAAATGTAACGGAGGCAAGTCTGTTTTGTCGTTCAGTACTCGAGAGAGGTAATCAAACGGTGATAGGGCGAGTAGCGCGAGGTTTCGAGAGGATCTGAGAAGATTGATTAATCGCGCCGCCTTCATGTTCTGTGCCATTCATGTCGACCCTTGTGCCTTCTAAGTCTTTTATCTCTCCTTGCTTCTACTCTTTCCTCCATCGATCGAAAGCGCGAGCAGGCGCGCTTCTCGTCAAGCTTCTTTTCTCCGGGCTCGAGTGAGTAGTGGAGGTCGTCCACCGACTGCATCCGGGCGGCGTCGTCAAACACGTGTAGAGCATGAGCGCGCACAACACGGCTGCCATCTTTCAGTGAGTGGAGTACTTCAGTGACGTGTTGCTCAAACACCTCCCAGCCGGCGTGGCATGGACAGAATGATCGGACACTCTCACCACGCCGCACTTCATCGGATGCTTGTAAGTCGCGAACTACATCGTTGACGGCAGGTCTGGCCCAACGCCGCTGCTTCTTTCCCATAACTATCCTCGCGCTCTCGCTCGGCGCACCGCGCCGACAACCACGGCGAAGGTTGCCGACATGGGCAGATAAATCCCAATGCCGACGGCAAGCTGTATCGCTCTGCGAAATGAGAGTACTAAAGATACAACGCACGTACTCCACAATAGAAACTTAACGACGACGACCAGCAGGTTGTTGGGCTCGGAAGCAGTGTGCCGCAAAGTTTCTTCAAGCTGCCCCCAGAAACTGCTGCTCATCAGCCCGAAGACAGAACCCCAGGCCAGCACGAGGAATGTCGATCCCCAAGCTCGCATCCGATACGTGGCCCATGCGCCAACGAGCAGCAATGCACCTGCGAGGTAGTCCTCGAACATAGTCGTGAACTCGACTGCCCAATAGCTCAGACCGCGACGGCAAGTCTCCAGTAGCGGAAGAAGTATTCCCATGACAAAAGCAGCGATGACTTCAAATCTCATAAAGACTTCAATAAGCGCGGCTACTTTCGTGGTGCTTTGAAGGCGTGACGCATCCTAACGCAATCGCGGGTTTCACCGTCAAGATGCGATTTAAATTTAGCGCCGTTCAACGAGGCGTCCGAACTCCAAACTATGTGCGTAAGCTAAGCCACAGAAACGAATTGCCTCAATTATTCATTAAGAGTGTGAAGTGCGAACAGCGCTCACGAAACTTCACGCTTAAATCCCTCAGGAGGTGATACCCAGGATGACTATTATCGATACGCCATTCAACACGAAATCCAGCCTGACGTGTTTACGATCCAAAGGCGTGCGTACTGTAATTCGCTATTACAACTTCAGCAACTCGGGAGTCTTTCCCAATAAAAGACTTGAGCTGCCCGAAGCGGAAGCGCTGACCGCAAACGGAATGCAGATCGCGGTTGTATTCCAGCAACGCCAGGATCGAGTAGCGGATTTCAGCAGAGCCAAAGGATTCGCGGCCGGTCGTACTGCGTTTCGTCACGCGCAGCACAGCATTGGCCAGCCAGCCGGCTCGGGAATCTATTTCTCAGTGGATTTTGATGCGAGCAACAATGAAATAACGAACAACGTCATTCCCTACTTTGAAGGCGTAAGGGATGCTTTCAATCAGGAGAGCGGCGGAAACTCCGATTACCGTGTAGGAGTGTACGGATCCGGATTGGTTAGTTCCACTCTTACTGATAAAGGGCTAATCCAACTCACGTGGCTGGCAATGTCGCGAGGCTTTCGAGGGACGCGAGCCGCTTTGGAGGCGGGCGAGTTCCACCTGGCCCAACGGGCTCCGGCTACCACGCTCTGCGGCCTCGGCGTTGACCTCAACGATGCCAATCCGGATCGCCCCGACTTTGGCAGCTTTACTATCGACGCCGCGATAGAGCCGGCAACTCCCGTCGCCACCATAGGCACGCGACATCGGGTTAGCGCACGCAGTGGTTTACGGTTGCGCGAAGGTCCTGGCGCTCAATTCGAAATAATCGGCGGCGTGCCCTTTGGCCAGATCGTCTTTGTGGAGTCGACAGTGGACGGGTTTGCTCGTGTGGACGTGGAAGGCGACGGTCAAATCGATGGCTTTGCCTCTGCCGCTTTCCTCGAGCCTGTTTGAGTCTTGACGGGATTCACGTGCACGAAACGCCAGTGGCGCTCGCGATGGCGCTTCCATCGTGAGCGCCGCGTTTCATTACCGGTTCATAGAACTCACACGCGCAGGCGGCCCATGATCTTCGAATCAACGTATTGACCATTGCGAAAGGCGTGCTGTCGTAACGTTCCTTCAACTTCAAATCCCATTCGCTCATACAGGCTGATCGCTGCTTCATTGTCGGCATAGACTTCGAGCTCCAGCCGTCTCAGGTTTAGCCAGTTATCAGCCAGATCCAGGATCGCGCGCATCAGCGCCGTTCCGACGCCTTTGCCCTGCCAATCATCGTGCACGCAGATGCCGATGGACCCGACGTGTTTGCGGCGGGGCCTATTTGGAAACGTCTCGATGCTGACCATGCCAACGACGCGATCGCCAACGACGCCCACAAGGTTGTAGTAGCTTTCGGAAATTGCAGCGAGCCGCTGGCGCCACTGCTCACGCGAGGGATAGGGCAATTGAAGCGTGCCGGCGTATGCCTTCGGGTTACTAAATATTTCGTACACCGCGGAATAGTCGTCCGGCTCGGCACGACGGATCTGTAGACCTTCGATCGGCAATCCAGTCTCCCGACAATCGCAAAGTGGACGAGATTGTACCAGCAGCTACGAGTAAAGCGGGCGATGCTGTGATTGGAGTAGAAGCCGTTGGGGCCGGTGCCGCTGGTTGCGTCGCGGGTTCGTTCGCGGTTTGAGCCAGCAGTCGTTCCTCAGGACTCGGAGCCCTGCGCCAACCAAAGGTCGCCACGTGATCGCCGTTTATCCCATCCTGCTGCACGAACAGCCAGGCGCCGCAAGCAATGAAAATAGTCGCGACCATTGTTGCGCGTCGCACTCGATCAGGCAGGCGGCTTGTGACCACGGCCCAGGTAACGAAGGCGAGACAAAGAAGGGGAAGCGCGTAAGCGAATAACCACGGCAGCCACATCGAATCGTGTTTCAGCAGCCATGTTCCGCCCGGCGCGAGTGCTATCAACCCGACGCCGCCCAACCGTTGGGCTCGGCGTGCGCGGCTGAAGAATAGCCACCAGGCCATGAGAGCCATGGTCAAGGCGCTACCGCGTTCTAAAGGGCTTTCTTTGCGCCTTGGCGCGAGAAATATTCTTATTTTCGCTCGGTGTAGATGGGATCGAATGCGCGGGTGGTGTGCTCGGTCACGCTCGGCGTCGCTTCCGGCAACACTCTCGCCTGTGCCGCGTCAAGTTCGTTAGTAGCTTGCTGTTCCGATAGCGTAGTGCCGCTTACTTCGGCCGGTTGATTACGACGCAACAACAGTCGAATAAACACGCCTTCCATGATGAGCAATAGCAGAAAGGGCATTAGTGCGAAAGCCAGCACTCGTTCTACCGGTAAGCCAAGGATGACTTTCATGACGCCCATGAGCGCGGTAATAACTGCAAGGCCGAACACGAAGCTCGCCACCATGGCTGTAACGAGCAGATCGGGTTTGACTTCTGATGAATTAACTCCGCTCTCGCCCCGATTCAACTTTGCGCCGCAGTGATTGCAGTAGCTCAGCCCCTGTGAGATAGCCACGCCGCAAGACGAACAATACATCCGCGTCACCTCCTCAAAGCTACTACTACGTCACCGGTACTCGCTTGGTTCTATCCTGGTGGCCGCGCTCGCCGAACCTCTTAAGGCTCGTTAAAAGAGTTCAATGCGTTTCGCGCCATTTGCGAAGCAACGTTTGTTCTTTCTCAGCGTCTATACCGGCTTTCAGTTCTTCATTCGAGGGGGCTGTTTGATACCAGATTAGCGTATCTCTGATCGTGTCGTTCAATGTGCGGAAGCGAAGGCCGGCAGCGATAGCCTTATCACAGTTGATGAACATGAATCCTTTCAAATGCGGCGCAGCTTCTTCCGGCAGCCAGAGCGGCATTTCACTCCATGCAGATACGTTCTCCTGCAGCAGAAAATCTTCGGTGACCCACGCGAAGGAAGCATCGCTATCGCCGACTGATTTGCACCGCTCGAGCACGTGCTGCATGGTCACGCTGTTTGTTGGACCATTCGCGTTATAGACTCCCGCTTCTCTTTGTTCAATCATCTTCACGGTCCACTCGGCTAAGTCACGCACGTCGATAAACTGAACAAAGCGATCGGGGCGGCCTGGCGCCAACACTTCGCCGCCACTAGCCACACGTGCGACCCAGTAAGTAAACCGGTCCGTGTAATCGTATGGTCCAACAATCAAGCCGGGGCGAATCGTAAGCACTCGACCCGGCATGACTTCCTCAGCCGCCTGTTCACACAGCGCTTTCAACCCGCCATACATCGCTCCATAAGAGGGCTGCCCGGCGGTATCGATTGCATTTGCCTCAGCCAGTTGCTCGGTTGTGAGCGTGCGCAGCGGAAATGTTTCGTCGACGCTAAGAACACTGACATCGGCATAAACATTTTGAGTGGAAATAAAGACGTAACGGTCTACTGAGTCAGACAAAACTTCCGCCGCGGCTCTTACGGCGCGCGGCAGCATCCCACACGTATCCACAACCGCGTCCCAACGCCGCCCCTGGAGTTTGATCAGATCGTTGTATCGATCTCCCTGAATGGTTTCGACATCCGGCTCCGACGCATGCAGTCCACGATTAAAAAGCGTGACCTCGTGATTACACGCGCGTGCGGCGGTCACGAGATGACGACCGAGAAATCTCGTTCCACCAATGATCAATATGTTCATCTGATCGTTTCAAGTCAGGCCAGGTTGCGGGCACCTATAGGTCGGTTGGTTTCAGACCTGTATTTTTTGCGATGCGAGCCAGCATCTTGGGGCCCAATTTCATCTTTATCATGAAATGCAAAGACGACATTCGGGCCATCCCGGTCGCACGAGAACCTTGTGAGAACCAGATTCACGTTTAAGACTCCAGCCGATGCGCAGCAGCGCGGCGAGAACGCGCTTCGCTTTCGCTGAGGACCATTGGCTCATGCAGCAGCGAAAGAGATGCTGACGAATTCGGGTTTGCCTTCGCCGTGCTCAAGACGATCTGCCAGGACGCGCAAGGCAGCCAGCGACCATCGTCTTCTCGCTCGTACTCAACGGTGAATGTCATCATTAACCTCTACTGAATAGTACCCGAAAAGTCTCCTGGTGGACTTCTTCTCAGTGCAAGCTCAGTGCTCTCCGTGTCTCTGTGATTGTTTTTACTGGGAAATACTAACCACGGAGGCACAGAGAACACTGAGGTTGCACAGAGAAGAGCACGTATAATGACTTTCGGGCAAAGCCTGTTTAAGTCTTCCGTTCGAACAGCGACAATAAACCCGTTCCTTCGTTTGTCAAATTCCTTCATTCGCTCATGATGTGAATATAGTATTCATACTCTTCATGGCCAACGCTTCCCAACGGCAGTGCGTGCTTATATTTCAGCAGTCCGATTCGCTGCATCGCGAGTGGGATTTCGCGGTTTTGCATGAACCACCGCCAGACGTTTTCAGTGCGCATGTTCTCCGCGCTTAACAAAATTATTCCAACGTTGATTCCGATCACGTCTGTATCGATCCAGCCGGTTTTGGGGTTGAAGGCGTCTACAAAGCCATACTTGCCATAGATCTTCGCACCATATTTTTCATGCATCGTCCGCAAGGCGCGCAGAGAGAGTTCGGGGGTGAACATCAACGAACCACCGGCGGCGCAAGGCACAACTGTTCCATCGATATCAGGATCGCGGGGTGGACCACCCCACGCAAGATAGCCTTTCGCGCTGTCGGACGCAGTTATGCCCCATACGTCTGGTCCAAAGGCAGGGAAGTCGTGCGACAGGTTGATGCAGAATGCGCGGTGAGCGAGAGTCGCCGCGACTGAGTTTTGGAAATAGTCGATGCGGTCGCCTTTGGTTTCTCGCCGGTTACGATAGTCAATCCACGCGTGCGAGTACTGGTGCATGAACAAAGGCACACCGATGGTAGTGAAATAACTGTGGCCTTCGTAACGGTAACGATCTCGCCACAAGGCATGCCAGGAAGCCGCTGAAATCGGATAGGTTGGCGATCCGATCGCGAGCAGGTAAAGAATCGTATCTTCGCTGTAAGTGTCCCAGCGCGGACGCAGAAAACCGCTCTCGGGTTTCCAGCCATGTGACAAGAGCAGCGGATGACCGTTGAGCATCCAGCGAAAATCAACGCGCTGATAGATCCTGCCGGCAAGTCTCACGATTTCCCGATCGTCACGAAAACACTGTCGCACTGTGAGTATTCCTGCGAGCAGTAACGCTGTATCGATCGAAGAGACTTCGCTGTTCCAGCGGCGCTCGCCGGTCTTCGCGTCCATCCAGTGATAGAACCAGCCGCGATGGTGAAAGGCGCGAGTGTCGAAGAACCGCAGCGTGTTGCGGGTGCGTTCGCGCGCCTCGGGTTGAGTAATCCACGCTTTATCGGCACCTATGCAAAGCGCAGTTAGACCGAAACCAGTGGCGGCGACGCTGGCGACATTTTGGTGACTGGGCGGCAAAGCGGAGCCGTCCATGCGTGCACGATCAGGTACCAGGCCTGTTTGCGGATCGGCTTGTTCCCAGAAGTAACGAAACGAGCGTTGCTGGAGATCATCGAGGAACGCCTCATGCGTCTGGGCCGCAACACTGGTAAAAAGCAGAAGCAGCCACAAAGAGGCACAAAAAGCACAAAAAAAATGATTTGTGCCTTTTGTGCCTTTTTGTGGCCTATACAGCATTTATTGTTTTGCGGCTACTTCGAACTTAGTTTCGATAACGTCCGCTGAATTTGATCCAACCATCACTCTGAACTCACCCGGCTCAACCACATAACGCATCTCACGGTTCCAGAACCCAAGATGCTCGTGGCCCAGCACAAACTCGACGCGCCGTTTCTCACCAGGCTGCAACGTGACACGCTGAAAACCCTTCAGCTCTTTAACCGGCCTCGTCATCGTCGCAACCGGATCGCGAATGTAAAGTTGGACCACTTCATCTCCAACGCGCCGTCCCGCGTTTTCAACTTCCACACTCACAGTTAACTTGCCATTGGTCTCGATGCGTTGAGCGCTGAGTTGCGGATTTGAAATCTTGAACCTGGTATAGCTCAAACCATAACCGAAAGGAAACAGCGGACTCCACGGCACGTCGAGATACTTCGACGTGTACCGGTTCTCAGCCTCTGGTGGGCGGCCGGTGTTCATGTAGTTGTAATACATCGGCACCTGGCCCACGGCGCGCGGAAAAGTCACCGGCAACTTACCACTCGGATTCACGTCGCCGAACAGGATGTCGGCAATCGCATTTCCTGACTGGCTGCCGCCCATCCACGATTCGAGTATCGCTGGAACGTTGTTGACGATCCATCCAATCGTCAAAGGCCGCCCGTTTACGAGCACGACAATCGTGGGTTTGCCTGTAGCGTGAATCGCCTGGACGAGTTCGAGTTGGCGGCCTGGTAAGTCAAGTGAACTGCGCGAAGCGGCTTCGCCCACCATCTCAGCAAGCTCACCGACAAACACCAGCGCGACGTCAGACTGCTTTGCGAGGTTGATTGCTTCCTGAAATCCGGCAGTGGATTCATCTTTGACGTCACAGCCCTTCGCATATACGACCTTCGTTTGCGCCGAGACCTTTCCTTTTATGCCGGCCAGCGGCGTGACTGTGTTTTCTTCCTTGCCATCACCGGCCCACCAGCCGAGCGGCGCGCGGCGATCGTCGGCGAGTGGTCCAATCACGGCGATGGATCCGACATTCTTGTCGAGCGGCAATACGTCTCGTTCATTTTTTAACAACACCATCGAGCGACCGGCGATCTCACGAGCCAGACGAATGCTCTCAGGACGCAATAACGAATTCGGTTCGGCCGCTTCATCCGTGTACGGCCGTTCAAACAACCCGAGACGAAACTTAATGCGCAAAATGCGCCGCACAGCTTCGTTGATCGTCGCGGTGGAGAGTTTGTTTTGCTTCAACAACTGCGGACCGAAAGCGTTGTAGCTGCGGCTCACCATCTCCATATCAACACCCGCATTGAGTGCTGCCGCTGCTGCTTCTTCCTCGTTAGCCGCGAATCCGTGATTGATGAGTTCTTTCACGGACGTGTAATCGCTGACGACAAAGCCGTCAAACTTCCACTCGTCTCGCAGCACTTTAGTTAACGTGAAAGCATTAGCTGTGGCCGGAACACCGTTGATTGCGTTGAACGAGCTCATCAACGTCCCAACACCGGCGTCAACGGCAGCTTTGAAAGGTGGAAAGTAGATCTCACGCAGCGTGTTCTCTGAGAGATCGGTCGTGTTGTAGTCGCGACCACCTTCAGCGGCGCCGTACGCAACCCAGTGTTTGGCGCAGGCAAGTACCTTGTCGGCGGCGCTGTAATCGGTACCCTGAAATCCGCGGACACGAGCGCGTGCGAAAGCTGCACCGAGATAGGGATCTTCGCCGGCGCCCTCAGTGATTCGTCCCCAGCGCGGATCGCGTGCGATATCGACCATGGGCGCGAAGGTCCAACGCAAACCCACATTGTTAGCTTCCTGTGCGGCAACGGCGGCAGAGCGTTCGGCCAATGAAGGATCCCAACTGCTTGCTTCCGCGAGTGGAATCGGAAAGATCGTGCGATATCCGTGAATCACGTCGAAACCAAACAAGACGGGAATCTTCAAACGCGACTCGGTCATCGCGACGCGCTGCAATTGATTTGTGCGCTGCGCGCCACGAACGTTGAGTGTTGAGCCAAGCAGACCTTTGCGAACAAGCTCGAGGTGTTCGGGACGGAAGTTTCCATTAGCCTCGCCGTCGAGTTGCTGGAGCTGGCCGAGTTTTTCTTCGAGAGTCATTTGCGCGAGAAGCGCGTTGACTCGTTGTTCGACGTTTTGACTACGGGAGGTTGGAAGAAGAAATAAACTGAGAAAGATGAACAGCAGTAAAGTGAATCGGAAGGTTCGTGATGTCATATGATTGTTTTCACGCAAAGGCGCGAAGAAGACGAAAAGGCGCAAAGAAGAGTCGAACTAACCTGGGCGTTCTTTGCGCCTTGCGGGAACAACTGTTTAGAAATTGAACCGCGCTTGAAACTCCACCACCCGTCCTGCCAGTGCACTCTGCGCGCGACCAAAGTCACGGTTATCGACGGTTGGGTGGAAGAATTCAAATGGAGCGAGATTCAAATTGTTAAAAGCATTGAAGAAGTTTGCTTTGACTTCCAGAAACGCTCCTTCTCCAAGAAACGACGGCAGACCAGTCCGCTTTCCGAGGCTCAAATCGACTGCGAAGTATCTTGGACCACGGAATGAGTTCCGGCCAATACCCGGCGGCAACGCGCCGCCTGGATTATTCGGATCGAAGTAAAGCAATCCGCCACCAGGAAAATTTCCGCCCGGCCGAATGAACGCTTCATTGTCAGTGTCCTCGAGTGCGCCACCGAAATATCTCGTTGGACGCGAAGGGCAAACGAAATCATTCGAATTCGCCGAGCGCACACACTGTCCGGTATGAGGCGTCCACGGAAAACCGGTGTGTGCCGTCAGTATGCCGTCGATCTGCCAACCGCCAAACGCCTTCCCAAGAAAATCTCTTCGGTTACGAAACAGCGGTATGTCCCAAAGCCCGGAGATGTTGAGATTGTGCCTGACGTCAAAGTCGGATGGACCACGTTCCTGCCGCAAGTCCTGTGGAAACGTTTGATTCGTTTCGGCGCCCGGACCCTCGTTCGATAAGGTATCGATACTCTTGGCCCAGCGATAAAGAACATCGAATTGGAATCCCCGACTGAATCGACGCGTCAGTCGAGCATTCATCGCGTTGTAGTTTGCATTCACGTCCGGTGTCGGGATGAACACCGCAAACGCGAAGAAGTCCGGCGGAATCACCGGCTGAATGAAACGCTGGTTAACGAGTCGAATCAACTTGTGACTCGAGCTGCCCTGATATCCGAGTGTCGCAGTCAGCCTGAACGGCAAGGCATACTGCGCTTCAAGTGAATACGCGTACACGTAAGCCGTCGGCGTATCAGGAAGAGCACCGTAGATTTCAACCGTCCGGTTAGGAGGCGAACCCGTGATGGGATCGATGCCGACCGCCAAGGCGGGATTAGCGGGAAAACTGAAAGGTGAACTGCTGGTACCGAGCACATAGAGAATCTGCCCACCCGCAAACGGAGAGCCGAAATCAGTCGCCGCGGTACCGCAACATATTCCGTAGCGTGCGAAGAATGGAGGATTGCCGCGTGTGTTGGCGAAGACGACCTCGGGAATGCGGTTGTAACTGATCCCGAAGCCGCCTCGCAGCACGAGCTTCTCTTGCAGGTCAAAACGATTGGGACTGTAAGCAAACCCGATGCGCGGCGCAAAATTGTTCCGATCCGGGTTGTAGAGCTCACTCGTGGGCTCAACTCTTGAACCAGCGAGGCCGCCACCTGGTCCAAACACGAAGTTTGCTACCTGATCGTTTTCCTCTTGCAACACTCCAAAGTATTCGTATCGAAGACCGAGATTCAACGTCAGGTTCGGCCGCACTTTCCAATCATCCTGAAAGAAGAGACCATAACTGCTCGAGCGGAAATGGCGCTGTGCGTTAGCTACTCCTCCAGTTTGAGGATCAGCGTTAATCTGATAGAAGAGCGGTGCGTCATTCGCGAAGTTGAAGAGTCCCGCGAAAGTGTACAGAGGCCGCGACGCGCCATTGAGATTGTTGTCATTTAGCTCGCGTCGATACTCGCCACCAAATTTCAACCCGTGATTTCCGCGCACGTTGCTGACCACATCGCGGAACTCGAACGTCTTTTCCGAGAAGATTCCCGGTGTCGTCTCAGCCTGGTTGGCGCCAAAGCGGATGCGTCCATCTCTCAATAGATTCTCGATCTCAATTCTCGGAATGCCGAAGTTTGTTTCACGAGAGGATTCCACCTCATCATAGGCAAACTTGGTGAAATTGAAGCGTACCTCGTTCAAGAGCGTCGGAGAGAGCGTGCTGTTATACAGCCCTGCATACGCTGTGTTGTTTGGTGTTTGAGTGATATCAGCCTGCGGCCGTGCTGCTGCGCCAGTATCGCTGCCCACTCTGAAACCGCGAGTCAGATAGGTGCTGAACGTGAACTGGTTGTTCTGGGTGGGAAGGAAATCAAAACGAGCGTTGTACTGGTTCGGTCTGTTAATCGTTGGCGCGGCGATGATCACTTTCTGAATATCAGGAATACCGTCAAGACCGCCGCCGCCGAGATTTCCGAAAGTTAAATACTGGCCCAGCGACGCACCCGGCGAGCCGACATCAAGTCCGCCCGCAACGACCTGACAGGGCACGCCCGCCTGTATGTCGGCGCAGGAAGGAGCTAAGACCTCGCCGGTACGTGGCTGAACACCAGAACTGCTCAGGATCGCGGCGGCGAGACTAGTCGGCCGAGCATTAAGGATGCTCTGGCGGTATTGCGGAGTTTCTACATAGGTAATGGATGGAGTGGTCGAGTTTTCTCGCAGTCCCTCGTAGGAGATAAAAAAGAATAGACGGTCCCTGCCGCTGTGGACCGATGGACCGCCCTCGCCGAAGCGCGGCAAATAGAGTGGACCACCGAGACTGCCGCCAAACTGTCGAAAGAAGCGTTCAACTCTTTCAGTCCGCCCGCGTCCGAAATCATTCGGATACTTATTGAACGCATTCAGCTTTGGACTGTCGTATTTAAGAATCGCGCTGCCGTGAAAACTATTTGTCCCACTCTGTGAAACCACTTTTATCTGCGCGCCTGAGTTTCTGCCGTCTTCAGCCGAGTAGGTTGCTGAACTTATCCGAATTTCTTTTACCGATTCCTGGTTCGGCGTTACCACGGCAGCGCCGCCGTGAGTGAGACTATTTACGCTCACGCCGTCGATCTGAAAATTATTAGCCGAGATGCGTTGGCCGTTGGCGCTGATCTGTGGCTGGTTCTCAGTCTGAAAAATTGAATTGTTGGATCCGCCCGGTCCTGTAGTGTTCGGGAGGCCGGAAGAGTTTCCGTTTGGTGATCGCCCGGCATCGCCAAACACTCCCGGCGTGAGTCGCGCGAGTTCGTACGGATCGCGACCGACCTGCGGCAGTCGCTTGACCTCGGCGGTCGTAATTCCTTTGGCGACGTTTGCGTTCTCAGTTTCAAGCTGTTGTGCTGCTTCGTCAGTGATCGTCACAACGGCGCTGATCTCGCCAATCTCGAGAACGACGTCGACGCCTTGAATATTTTCAGCGGCGACCGTCACGTTTTCAGAGACGCTCTTTTTGTAACCTTCCTTCTCGACCGTCAGTGAATACCTTCCCGGAGGCAGGCCCAGGATGCGGTAAAAGCCTTCGTCGCTGCTCGTCGTTTCCTGAACCTTTCCCGTTTCTGTGTCTCTGAGAGTGACCCTGGCTTCAGGCACGAGTGCGCCGCTGGAGTCCGAGATTGTTCCCTGCAATCCGGCTCTGAACTGACCGTGTGCAGTCATCATTGCAGACAAAAGAAAAAGCCCGCACATAGTCAGGCGGACAAAACTGGAGACGGTGGGCGACATTGCGAAACCTCCTGAGGCCGACAGAGTTTTTGGGGGATTCTAAATTTTGGGAGACTGAAACTGATCTGAGATTACCGCAGAGTCTCACGAACGGGCCAGACTTTTTTTATGCTCAACCTGTAAACTGGCTTTGGAATGTCTCAGTCATCGATATGGTTACCGCCGCCGGAGTCGCTGTCGCTCGAAACTGGTGAAGTGCATGTGTGGCGCATCGAGTTGGAACAGCCCGGAAGTGTGTTGGAGAAGTTTCGGAGTACGTTGGGAATGGACGAGTTGGAACGGGCGAGTCGCTTTCATTTCGATAAACACCGGAACAGCTTTGTCATAGCTCGTGGCTTTCTGCGTCATGTTCTTAGTCGATACTTCGATACCGAACCTGACGCGCTGAGGTTTTCTTACAGTGAATATGGCAAGCCGGCTTTGGATGGCACGCTATATTTCAATTTGTCTCACTCGCACCGGGTCGCGCTGTTAGCGATCACTGAGGACAGGCAGATCGGAGTTGACGTGGAACACATTCGCGCAGACTTTGCGACTGAGGAGATTGCGCGACGCTTCTTCTCGCATTTGGAAGTGGAGAGCTTCAATAGTCTGCGAACGGAGGAGCAGGTAGCGGCATTCTTCAGATGCTGGACACGCAAAGAAGCATTTATCAAAGCGACCGGAAAAGGATTGTCGCAGCCGCTCGATAAGTTTGACGTCACGCTCGCACCTGGAGTAACGGCTGCGTTGTTGCGTGTTGATGAAGACGACGCGTCGCGTTGGTCTATGAGTGACATTGACGCCGGAAGTGATTACGCCGGCGCGCTTGTAGTGGAAGGCTCAATTTCAAAAATAGGCTACTTCCAGGACTGAGGGTAGTGATGCAGTTAGAGTTCGCCAAATTCAAACTGTGGCCTTGACTCTATACTCGACTACAGGGTTTAGAATATACCTGGAATTGAGGGAGGCTGAGGAATGGCTCTAAAATCAAGGCAAGCTCCAAACTCCGGTGCGTCGTTGAAAATCGGCGAAGTGGCCAAAGCCAGCGGCGTCGGCATAGAAGCTCTGAGGTTTTATGAACGCAGCGGTTTGCTGGGCCGGCCCGGTCGCACACAAAGCGGCTATCGTGTTTACGATGCGGACGTGTTGCAACGTCTCGATTTTATCAAGCGCGCGCAGGTGCTCGGTTTTTCGCTCCATGAAATCAAACAGATTATCGCCGATAAGCAAGCCGGTCGTAGTCCGTGTCGCGAGGTTCGTGAGATTGTTCGTCAACGACTGCGAGAACTTGACGAGAAGTTGAAAGAGATGCGTCGTTACCGCAGAGAATTGGGAACGGCGCTGGCCCAGTGGGAAGAGACTGGGGAGCTCGATGGACATATCTGTGGACTAATCGAAGGAACCGAAATGGCGAATTCGAATCCCACACGCCGCCGCCCGTTAGACGGTTCGATAAAGAAAGCAAGAAAATGAATCACACGTCAGCACATGCGTTACATCCTGAGTCGTCGACTTCCGTTGCACTTGATCCGGTTTGTGGTATGACCGTGAATCCGGATACTGCTGCCGGTTCTTTTGATTACAAGGGAACTACGTACTACTTCTGTAGCACGCACTGCCTGAATCGTTTCCAACAAAATCCGGAAAGCTTCCTCACGAAAACAGCGCCACAACCGATTGGAATCACTCGACAACCGGCAACAAAAGTCGCTCAGAAATATACCTGCCCGATGCATCCGGAGATCGTTCGCGATGGCCCGGGAAGTTGTCCGATTTGCGGTATGGCTCTCGAGCCCATGACGGCTTCTCTGGATGAAGCAGACAATCCCGAGCTCGCAGACATGACTCGCCGGTTTTGGGTCGCCGTGATTCTCACCATTCCGGTGTTCGCGTTGGGGATGAGTGAACTTATTCCCGGCCAGCCTCTACAACAATTGATTCCAATGTCCACGCTGGCGTGGCTGCAATTGGTCCTGGCTACACCTGTCGTGCTGTGGGCCGGTTGGCCCTTCTTCGTTCGTGCATGGCAGTCGGTAGTGAATCGCAGTCTTAACATGTTCACGTTGATCGGGCTCGGTGTTGGAGTCGGATACTTGTTCAGCGTGATCGCAGTGATCTTGCCGGGAATCTTTCCGCATTCTTTTCGCGATCATGAAGGTAATGTACCGGTTTACTTTGAAGCCGCGGCGGTGATCGTGACGTTGGTGCTACTGGGCCAGGTGCTCGAACTGCGCGCGCGCAGTCAAACCGGCGCCGCAATCAAGGAACTTCTCGGTCTTGCGCCGAAGACAGCGCGACGCATCAGCGAAGATGGACATGAAGAAGATATTCCATTGGACCATGTTCACGCCGGCGATCGATTGCGCGTGCGACCGGGCGAGAAAGTGCCCGTGGATGGCGTGGTGCTTGAAGGATCGAGTGCGATCGATGAATCGATGATCACCGGCGAACCGATTCCGGTGGAGAAACATGCCAACGATCGTGTGGTAGGCGCGACCATCAACGGCACAGGCTCGTTTGTGATGCGAGCTGAGCGCGTCGGTTCCGAGACACTGCTGGCGCAGATCGTTCAGATGGTTGCGGAAGCGCAGCGCAGCCGCGCGCCGATACAAAAGCTCGCCGATGTTGTTTCGAGTTACTTCGTGCCGGCGGTCGTGATCATCGCTGTGATTACTTTCATCGTGTGGAGTATTTGGGGACCGGAGCCGCGGATGGCGCATGGTCTCGTCAACGCGGTAGCGGTGCTGATCATTGCCTGCCCGTGCGCGCTTGGATTGGCGACTCCGATGTCGATCATGGTCGCAACAGGGAAGGCCGCGCTGAGCGGGGTGTTGTTCAAGAACGCGGAAGCGATCGAGGTGATGCGCAAGGTTGATACGCTGGTGGTTGATAAGACGGGAACACTGACCGAGGGCAAACCTCAGCTCGCGAGTGTCGTCACCAACGGCGTAGTAGATGAACAGACGTTGTTGCGGCTTGCGGCAAGCCTCGAACGGAGCAGCGAGCATCCGTTGGCGGCAGCCATCGTCTCGGGCGCGCAAGATCGCGGCGTTCCGATCGTCGATGCAACTCGCTTTGAATCCTTCACTGGTAAGGGAGTTGTGGGAGATGTCGACGGTCATCGCGTCGCACTTGGAAATCGTTCACTGCTTAACGAGTTCAAACTCGATCCCCGTGAGATGGGAACACAAGCTGAGACGTTAAGGTCCAGCGGCCAGACCATAATGTTTGTGGTCGTTGACGATAAACCGGCGGGCTTAATCGGCGTTGCCGATCCAATCAAGGACACGACGGCGGACGCGGTCAATCAACTGCACGCAGAAGGAATTCGCATCGTGATGCTGACGGGCGACAGTCGCACGACTGCGGAAGCTGTGGCACGCAAGTTGGGCATCGATGAAGTCGTGGCGGAGGTGTTACCCGACCAGAAGGTCGATGTAGTTAAGCGGTTCCAAAACGAAGGACGCCTCGTCGCGATGGCGGGCGACGGCATTAACGATGCTCCTGCATTGGCCCAG
>JAICGZ010000117.1 GCA_025922875.1 Pyrinomonadaceae bacterium | reverse complement strand
TCCGGAGCCGCGGCCGAGCAGGTCACACGTACTAAGGTGATGATTTAGAAGAATCATGTAAATCATGCCGAATCCTGAAATCCTGTAGAACAATCGTTTGCGCCTATGCCCGAAAGTTAGCTTCACAGGATTAACATGATTTTTGTGCAAAGCGGGTTCGTGGAGGGCAAGCTTTGAACTCGTGCCTGTCAAAGCTGCAACTCACGTAATCTTCAACGTGCAAAATATCTCGAGTTCACTTTCGTTTGCCACTCGGCCGGCCGGCGGAAGTGCCGCGCGTTGCGAGTGGGCGGAAAATAGGCGTGAGTTGTCCGCGCACCTTGGCTTCCCTGAAAGGAACAGAGATCGCCGGAGGAGATGGTGATTCGGCATGCGAGATTAGGCGAAGCGTGTCGCCTCGTCGCTGAGCGTGGCAGCAGTAAAACCTGCCTTTGAATTCGATGAGGTAAATGGGCCGCTCAAACTCTGGCCATGCGCCATTTTCGACTGTTCTAACTTTTTGATCCAACTGAAGCAGACTGCCGGGCGGTATCAAAGGCCACATCATCCGATCCGATAGCCCCACCAGGACCAGAGGCCCACGATCCCAGTCGACATCGAGCATCAGCAGTAGAGGAATGTCCGACCACGCACTAAGCAGACGACGTGTCGCGCTCGTCGGATCCTGAAAAATTGTTGTCAGCTCTCGCTTGTCCATTTGCGCCACCTAAAACGAACACAACCAGCCATTCGCATCGCACTGAGTTTCGTAACTCCAGAATAGTGGATAGAGAAACAGAAAACTGCACGAGAGATCGGACGCTTCAGCGTTGCGGCTAATAGCAAATTTTTTGCACGAAAGTAGCTGGTCCGATATCCCGGAAAAAAACATTGACAGACTTTTTTCTCGCCACTAATATCCGCCGCATCAAGGTTCCGAATGTGTTACGCAGTTACCGGGAAGGTTGTCGGTAATGCTGTCGTACAGGTTCCCTATCCTTCTCCAAACTGAGTGACTCGCATTGGTGTTCAGGTTCCGCGCGGCGGATTTTGACAGGGCACCCAAACCGGCGTCTGATTGCATTTCGCCCTTATCACCCCTTGGGCAAACGACGTCTTCCCTTCCTCACTGTTACTCCGCGATGCGTAGGAACACTCGGCAATTGCTTCGGCATTTCAAGCTCGTCGTCTACCAGCACGTCCAGGCACAATCCGGCCACATGGGCGTACTGCAATAAAACGTAGAGCGGTGGCTCGCGTTGGCCGAGTTCGTAATTTGAAATATTCGTTCTGTTAAATTTTTCGTCGAGCCCGAGCTGGCGGAGTAATTCGTTCTGCGAGAGGTTGAGACTCAGACGGATTTGCAGAAGCTTGTCACCAAGTCGACGCTGTTTGCGCCTGGGGTTTCTGCCCATCAGAAGAGGTCTCCCAACGGGCAAATTTTTTCAGAGGGATTGCTTTTGTCTGCAATTGCAGCTAACGTGCGTATCAGGCATCGCGTCACCACCGGGAGCGTACAGCTTCGAAGCTCCGTGGCGCGATTCGTCATTCGCGTTGTGAAGGGACTCCGCCCATGCGCCGTTGCGAAACGTTAGCTATGAGTTCCAAAGAACGAGCGTGTTAAATATGAATTTGCGGGCGCATTCTACCACGTCATTGGCAATAACGATCAGGAGGGAGGATATGGCAGCTTGCGGTGAGTTCATGAGACTGGAATATCTCACGTGCGGCTTCTGAGCTACCGCGGTTAATAGAGGTGACCAATAGCTACATAACATCCGTCTGAAGGATCGCGAGTTTGTCCAGGGCTTTTGGTGGCTTCTATTAAAACTGTGATTGGTTAATGGTCCATGTCGTGCGCGTTTTTGTTGGCGCGCGTGCGAGTGGAGTTGTGTGACCTCACCGTCCTATCCCCTTTCATTTCTTTACTTTACCTGAATTTTTTCTTTCAGATCTGCCTCGCGTAAACAGTCATATAGACAACAATCTAGTACGAGGTTCTTCCTGAAACAGGAGGGACGTTGAAAGTACAAAGATCGTCATAGTTTGACCGGTAATGGGTTCGGTCCAGAAAGCCCAACGGACTGATCCAGAAAGCCCAGAAACCAGATGCTGGATAAGCGCCGCGTGGCCGCACAACCAGATGAGAAGCGTGAACAGTTGTTCACCGAGCGTTATGCAGATCTGCTCGGGTGGGCTTTGCGCTTGACCAATCAGCAGCGGGATGCCGCCGAGGATTTAGTCCAGGACTGCTTTGTGCAGTGGGTGCTGGCCCGCACGAGACTTGAAGAGATTGAAAACGTCGAAGGATACCTGAGAAGAATGTTGCGCAACATGCACGTCTCACGAATGACTCGCTCGGCGCAACACCTGCATGAATCACCACTCTCAGTTGCCGACTACGATTCGTTTCGCATGGGCTGGACCGCAATTGAACCCGCGCGCCGCATGCAGGCCGCTGAAGAGCTGCATCAAATCTGCGCCTATGCATGCTCACGCAAAGAATCATCAAGAGCCGGCAGCGTTCTGATCCTGCGCTTCTTCCATAACTATTTTCCCACGGAGATTGTGCGCATTCTAAACAGCTCACGAAATTGCGTTGACCAATGGCAAAGGCTGGCGCGTCGCGAAGCGAAGCTGTTCATGACCAGACAAGGTAGTTTGAGATTCGTTAATGGCAAGTCTCCCCAGACACAACGGCATTCAATTGGATACCTGAGATCAGATTGCGATCCGATACTCGATCTGCGGCGGCTGATCTTCAATTCGTGTGAGGGTGATTGCCTCTCGCCACAGGAGTTGAAGGCAGTGTATTCAGAAAACCACCCGGATGCGCTTACGACTACCAGGCTGGCTCATATCGTTAGTTGTGCGTCATGTCTCGATGCGGTGAATAGTTTGCTGGGCTTGCCACTGCTGGCCCAGCGTTACCAGGCTGAACCTTGTGAGCCTAAGGAGCCGCCGCATGATGAAACCGGTGGTGGTGCATCCGGCGGTGGATCGGAAGATCTGACGACGAAGTTTGGCCACAAGCTCCGGGAAACTCTCGAGCACAAGCCTCACGAACTGCTCATCGCAGTCAATGGCGTGCGCGTCAGTTCCTTTAAAGTTAGTTCGGAGTCGACTGAGTTAGATCTCAATCTGACATCGGATGAACCAATTGAGTTCGTTGAGGTTTGCAGCGAGCAGGGAGTGCTGCTCCTTCTTTTGAACGTCGACCCGACGGCAGCTCAAGACGAGCAGTGGGCGTGGATCGAATTGAGTGAAGCACGCTCGCTCGAGGCTTGTTTCAGAAACGAGAATGGACCAAGCCTTCACCTGATCTATAAAGATCCGGAGCTCGCAGAGGCTCGCGCCGGCGAAGCGCAGATAAACAATTTGTCCTCACCCCTCTTTGTCGTTTCCTCTAATAACAAGATGATGGACCAGCGTGGAGGTCTTCATCTTCGTTCGTGGACCACACGACTGTGTCGGACCTTAAAGACGGTTGCCAAACGGCCGATCATTGCTGAAGAGACTCAATCAACGAAGGATGGGTTATTGAGTTCTCTTGATACGACGTCTGACAAGCTCCAGGGAGCGCCGCTCCTTACCGTTTTGGGCCAACCATACTACAGAGATCGCAAGCAATATCTCCTTTTGTTGAGCTTGTTGGTTTCGGCTGCTGTTGTTGGTGCTTTCCTTTTCTTCAGAGCAAGCCTGACCCCTTCGTTAACGGCCACGGGACTTCTTGAAAGGTCCGGTGTTGCCGAGGAAATTACTGCGGCATTGCCCGACAAAGTCAGGCATCGAATAATTAATTTAGAAGAGCGCCGCAGTGCCGAAGGAGCGATTGTCGCGCGAAGAAAGATCGAGATCTGGGAGCGTGGGAACGGTGATCGTGCGCAAAGACTCTATGACGATTCTAATCGCATGATCGCCGGCGTCTGGCAAACGGCCGCCGGGGCTCGCACTATCTATCATCACGGCTCCAGGCCGCAACCGCAGGCGGCTCTCGCAACTGCGGATAATCTGCTGGTCAACCTCGAGGACATCTGGCAACTCGAACCTTTGGCGCAAGTATTTAGCACATTGATCGCTGAACCGAGTGTGGCTCAGGTGGAAGAGCGGTCCACCAGTTATGTTCTCCATTATGAAAGGGGCCGAACAATCGGAGCCACTCGTCTGGTGAAAGCTTCGCTCACTTTGAGCAAGTCTGATCTTCATCCGATCGAGCAGACACTGCTCGTGCAGCGTGGCAATGAATTACGCGAATACCGGTTCGTGGAGGCAAGCTTTGAAATCGTGCCTGTCAAAGCTGTAGCTCCGGCTGTCTTCGAAGTTGAACCGGAACTGACAGGAGGGGCCGGGGAAACTGGCGGACCCGGAGGAGACTGGGCATTCCGGGACCTCACCTCCAGCCGTGTCCCTCCGCCGTCCAGTACGTCGAGCCCACCCGTAGCTTCCGCTGAGTTGGAAGTCGACGTCGCTTACTTGCTCAATCAGGCTAAGGCCGACCGGAATGAGCAAGTCGCCCTCACGCGCAGCGCAGGTGGGTCACTGCGCGTCGAGGGAATTGTTGATACTCAACAACGGAAAGACGAATTTCTCCGAACACTGGCGCCCATTAGTAACAATCCTGCTGTGAAGATCGAGATCCGCACGATCGCTGAAGCAGTACAACGTGCGATCCCTCCTGGTGCTGTCACGGTTCAAGAAGCGGAAGAAACCGACAGCACAGTGGCCGCGGATCATGAGCTCCGCGAATACTTCGACAAGAAAGTTTCAGGTGGATCAACTGACGAGACCATTCGAGCTTACTGTTCGCGCATGGTCAATGGGGCCTACCGAGCGTTGTTTCATGCCATCGAACTAAAGCGACTCGTAAATCGATTTGCGCATGTTGACATGCGCACCGTTGCTCCTGACGCACGCGCCAAGTGGCTGGCGATGCTGCGCGAGCATGCGACTGCATTCGCGCGTGAGAACGCTGTGCTACGGGAGGAAATTGAACCGATATTTTTTGCGGGAACGTCTTTGCAGATTGCCGAAGAGATTTCAGTTCAGAGCGACTCCGATCTCGCTCGTGCGGTGGAACGGCTTCACAAGTTGGCGCTTTCTAATAACGAAGCGATTCGTGCGGCGTTCACGATCTCTTCGCAGAGTTCTTCAGCGGCGATCAAGTCAGTGGCGTTTTGGCAGTCGATTGAGAGAGCGGGAAATTTAGCGGCGAAGATCAAGCAGTATCAAACCACAAGTAATTGATTGGTCCACACCTGAGAACTTTTTGATAATTCTTTAAGGACTATTTTTGTTCTATTTAGTAGCTTGAGATCTGCGTGCGGCAAAGACCGAGTGGCGTGGGCGATGATCTTCATTGCAGCGACCAGGGCCGTGATGAAGACCTAACGTTTAACTGACATGTCCGTCTTCGCCCGGCGGCTTGTCCTAATAACAGGAGAACTCCCTATGCCCAGAATCCCGGAAGTTTGCCCGTGTGCCTTCTGTCCTCTCTATAACATCTGGCACATCGGGGTCTCAGCCATTCGCAAATTTCTTTTATTATCGGAGCGGCTATCGGTCGCTCTATTTTTTTCGCGTTCGATTCCTTTCGCCGTTTTCCTCCTGCTTTTATTCGGCCACGATTCATTCCTGTCGAAGGTTTCGGCACAAAGTGCAATGGCAACACTCAGCGGCACGGTTCTAGACCAGAACGGCGCGGCTATTCCTGGCGTTAACATCGAGATAATCAGCGTCGTCCGGGGCGTTCGAAGAACGGCGATAACTAATAGCGAGGGTGCATTTATAGTTCCACTACTTTCTCCCGGTCACTATACGGTGAAAGCTGAGCATGAAGGGTTCGCTCCACGTGAGGTGCCGGATATTATCCTGAACGTTAACGACCAAAGGCAGATGACCATTCACTTGAAGGTGGGTGAAATTGGCGGCCAGACGGTCGACATTGTCGATACTCCTCCGCTCATCGATGAAGCACCGGCGGTTGCAACGGTTGTCGATCGCACTCAGGTTGAGAATATGCCGCTCAACGGCAGAAGCTTTCAGTCTCTCATAACTCTCAGTCCGGGAGTCGTCTTAACCAAAGCAGGTAATGTTGAGTTAGGCCAGTTCAGTGTTAATGGCCAGCGAGCGGATGCGAACTATTTTACGGTAGATGGTGTTAGTGCAAATATTGGCACGATCGCTGCGAATGTTGGTCAATTCGTCGGAGGTACCCTACCCGGTTTGTCGGTAACCGGAGGAACTAACAATCTAGTGTCGGTGGACGCTCTGCAGGAGTTCAAGATTCAGACCTCGAGTTACGCTGCGGAGTTCGGGCGACAGCCAGGAGCACAGGTACAGATCGCCACGCGATCAGGAACGAACGCGTTTCGAGGCACGCTGTTCGATTACTTTCGCAACGATGTGTTTGATGCCAATGACTGGTTCAGCAATTCCAGACGCGAGGCAAAGCCAGCAACACGACAGCATAATTTCGGAGCCGTTATAGGTGGGCCAATAATGTTGCCCCGCTTTGGCGAGGGCGGGCGCCAGCCGTGGTATGACGGGCATGACCGAACTTTCTTTTTCTTTTCGTACGAGGGGCTTCGCTTGCGACAGCCTCAGAGCGCTAGCAAAAATGTTCCAACGCTGGCGACGCGACTGAGTGCTCCTCCGAAGCTTCAGCCCTATTTAAGTGTGTTCCCCTTGCCTAATGGTCCCCATACAGTCAACGGATACGCACAGTTCAATGCCAGCTTTTCCGTTCCCTCGAAATTAGATGCTACCAGCCTACGCGTTGACCATACCTTCAGCAGCAAGTTGGCGCTATTCGCCAGGTATAACCACGCACCTTCTGAGACGATTGCGCGCGGTGTGGGCGGCGCTCTGAGCATTGTAAATCCAGTGAAAGCCAGGACGCTGACGCTAACAACAGGGACCACTTACATTATCTCTCCAAAGATAAACAATGACTTTCGCATTAATTACAGCACCAACAGTGCAAAGGGTTCTTTTGAAGTCGATGCTGTGGGAGGAGCGTTAAGACCTGCTGACTCGGTCCTTTTCCCTTCTTTCACGTCAAGCCGTGAAGCTGGGTTAAATTTCACTATGAGCGACGGCAATGCTTCCTACATACTCGGAGCTTTCATCGGTAATCTACAACGGCAACTCAACGTCATCGATAACGCGTCACTCGTGGCCGGAGCACATCAATTAAAATTTGGAATCGACTATCGGCGTGTGTTTCCCGAGATCGCTCCACGCCCCTACACTCTTACTGCTAATTTTACAAATGTGTCTCAGGTTCGCACTAGTACACCGTTTCTGTCGGTGGTCCAATCTGAAAGAACTAATAAAGAACCGGTATTCACAAACCTATCTCTTTATGGGCAGGATACGTGGCGTGTTAAGCGCCGGTTGACACTGACTTACGGATTACGCTGGGAAGTCAATCCTCCTCCTTCGGAAAAAAACGGAAATCATCCGGCGGTGGCGACAGGGTTGGACAATCCAGCAACAATGTCCTTATTACCTTTCGGAACCCCGCTCTACAAAACTACCTACAATAATTTTGCCCCACGGATTGGCGTCGCTTATCACCTTTTCCAGCATCCCGGTAGAGAGACCGTGCTTCGGGGAGGCTTCGGTATTTTCTATGATCTTGGCACTGGAACGGCCGGAGGGCCGTTTCAAGCGGGTGTATTTCCGTATGGTGCAATCATGCCTTTTTTTAATATGCCGTTCCCTTTGACTGCTGGTCAGGCAGCACCTCCAACGGTTAACCTCACGTCGCCAACCGGCATCGATGTTCGCGCATTTGATCCCAACTTGAAACTGCCCCGAACGTACGAGTGGAACATCTCCGTCGAGCAGTCATTGGGCACTAATCAGACCATCAGTGCTTCCTATGTGGGTGCCGCTGGTCGCCGGCTCCTCCGACAGGAAACTATCACTGCTCCCAATGCGACCTTCGCCTCGATCAGCATAACCAGAAATGCAGCCACGTCCGACTATCATTCTCTTCAATTTGAATTCCAGCGACGATTGTCGAAAGGTATGCAAGCTTTAGCTTCATACACATGGGCGAAATCTTTGGATAATGTCTCCTTCGATACAGTTAACACCTCAATCAATACAAGTACGCCGGTTACAAGGAGGGATCCACAGCTGGATCGAGGTCCGTCTGATTTTGATGTGCGACACGCCTTCAATGCGGCTCTGAGCTACAACATTCCAACGCCGGCCCTGGGCAGGGTTGGCAAGGCGATCCTGCAAAGCTGGGCTTTAGACACAATCATGACTGCGCGCTCAGCCACCCCGGTCAACGTGACTATCACAAGAAATATAGGATTCGGCTCTTACGCGTTTCGTCCTGACCTTGTGCCAGGCATTCCCTTATATCTTGACGATCCAAACGCGCCAGGAGGAAGGCGCTTTAACAATACTCCGGTCGCAGGTAATCCGAGGCAGGTTGGACCATTTTTCGTGCCCACTGATCCTCGGCAAGGAACGCTCGGTCGTAATGCGTTACGTGGTTTTCCTGTTCATCAAGTAGATTTCGCACTCCGTCGTCAATTTGGTTTGACAGAAAAACTCAAGCTGCAATTCAAGGCTGAGGTGTTCAATATTTTCAATCACCCGAACTTTGGCGATCCCGTCGGTCATCTTGGGACCAACTTGCCTACCAGTACTTTCTTCGGGCGGTCGGATCGGATGTGGGGAAGAAGCATCGGAACCGGCGGCACAATTGGCGGTTTTAATCCGCTGTATCAAGTCGGAGGACCGCGCTCCATGCAGTTTTCTCTAAGACTTCAGTTCTAGGTAAGGTCAACACTACGAGAGGGCTATCAAGATATGATTCAACCACGAGGGTGGTACAGATTCATCACACGCGCTTTTGTGCTCATAATAAGTGGAATCAGCGTTGTTCCCGGAAGCACTCTTTCTGCAGCCACATCCGATGTATCTAAACGCCCGTTCAGAGTCGAAGATTCAATCGGAATGAAAAAGCTGGCTCTAAGCTACACCGACACTTTCGTGTTTTCACCCAACCGCGAATTTTTTGTGATGATCATAAAGCGCGGCAATCTAGGGCGGAAGACAAACGACTATCAACTGTTGCTCTATAAGACAGCCGGCGTGTTGGAGTACCTGCGGTCTTCCCAACATAATACTCCACCTGAACCAGTCGTCCTGGCGCAGCTATCTTCCAGCTCCAATCGCCCGGCAATTACTAATCCGAAGTGGTCGTTCGACAGTGCGTCCTTAACGTTTATGGGGGAATCGCCAGGGCAGCTCTCTCAGGTTTACCGCGTGGTAATCGCAAGCAAGCGCGTCACAAAGCTTACGATGGCGGAACGCGGAGTGTTTAATTATGGCGCCTCGGCCGGTACCGTTGTGTACTCTACGACGGTGGAAGACAAGGCGAGCATGCCGCGCACGGAACCCTTTCTCGTTACACAGGAAAGTCTTCCTACACTCTTTGGCGTAAGTACGATAAATCCCGACGAGTATGGTCTTTACGAAACCTATGTACAACACGCAGGCCGCCTTGCTCGAAGAGTACATGAAGAAGCATTTAGATCTTTGCCGGGTGAATTGAAGTATTGGGTATCACCGGATGGCCGATATGCGGTTGCCCTGCGCGTCCCTGACCGAATACCAAAAAGCTGGGCACAATATGGTAACAGTGCCTTGGGAACACCGGTTGCGGCGACGGACGACAAGAAGGCTGTTCCAGGCTTTATCTATCAGTACGTCCTTATCGATCTGAACAAAGGGACCGTCGGGCCATTAATCGATGCCCCCAGCGCAACATTACTTAGCGATTTCGGTACGCGAACAGCCTTTTGGACACCCGACAGCCGTTCCGTATTAGTCACGAGTGCGTTGCTGCCACCTGATGGGCCCAATGCTCCGAAAGTGGCGCAAGATCTCCGCACGTCGATTATCGCCGAAGTTGATATCGCTTCGAGGAAGGTAACTATTGCCGGACGCTTACCACCGGCTCGTCAGGGAACCCGCCTGCGCGAAGAAAGGGTTTACAGCTGGGACGACCAGACCAGAAGTCTTGTGGTGTGGAGAAAGAATCGAGAGGGCGCACTCCCAACTTTCATAATCCGCAAGCAGGGAGATTCATGGCGGCAAACGGAAGCACCGGGTCAAAATGAGTCTAGCCTGCTGCGCGCTTCAGACGGTAGTGATCTTCAAATAGAGATTGTCGAGAGTCTAAACTCACCTCCAAACGTTTATGCCCGAGACCTGAAATCGGACCAGCGAAGAATTTTGCTGGAATTAAATCCAGAGTTTAGAAATCTGAACTTCGCTGAAAGCTCCATTTTCGAATGGACCGATCGCAACGGAACAAGGTGGAGGGGAGGACTGCTTTTACCCACAGTTGGGCGTGCGGATCAAAAGCCACCGCTGGTAATTCAGACACACGGGTTTTCGACAACCCGCTTTTTAGTCGATGGCGCGGGCGGAGGAGCAGCCGTCTTCGCCGCGCAAGCACTCGCCAACAGCGGCTTTGTTGTATTGCAGGTTGAAGACAGAGAAGAGTTTATTGGATCCAACGAAGCGGCGCACTATCTGGACGCGTATGAAACCGCTATCGATCTGTTGAGTCAGAGAGGCGCCATTGATAGTAACCGAGTTGGCCTTGTCGGATTCAGCCGAACCTGCTGGCATGTGAAGTATGCGTTAACGCATTCGAAGTACACATTTGGCGCGGCAGTTGTCGCTGACGGAGTCGATTACGGGTATTTCCCGTTCATCGCTTCATACAATGTTCTTCCAGGGTTTGACCCCATAGCGAGTTACCTGCAAGTTTACAAGAAGTTACCCGTTGGTGAGGCCCTGAACGCTTGGCAAAAAGCACCGGCATTCAATACTGATAAAGTAAAGACTCCTCTCAGAATCGAGGCAATCGGCAAATTCGGATTTCTTTTTGAATGGGAATGGTATGTCCTGCTCAAGCGGCTGCGGAAGCCGGTGGAACTAACAAGTTTTCCGGCTGGAGTCCATGTACTTGTTCGGCCGCAGGACCGCTTTGCATCTCAACAAGGCACCATAGACTGGATGAAGTTCTGGCTAAAGAACGAAGAAGATCACGACCCTAGTAAGATCGAACAGTACGCTCGCTGGCGTAAACTTCGTAACTCTCAACAACCGGATCAGGTCGCCAGGTAGTTTACGCCTCAGATCTTTATATCCTCGGGTGCATCAAGTCCGATTAGCTTTGGAGCACAAAGGGCACAAAATCAACAGAAACTATTTGTGCTTTTTGTGCTTCTTTGTGACTGGAAGACTTTTGAGGCAAAAGCTTCCTCCGGGTGCTTTTCGTTGTGTGGGATGTACACTTCCTCGCCCCTAAGATGCTTGTCAAGAAACTTGAGAATTGAATCGTAAGCAGTAATTCGATTCGACTTTTTGGTAAGCCCGTGTCCCTCGTCTAAAAAGAGTAAGTACTCTACGGTACCATTCTTCTTTCTGATCGCCTCGACAATATCATCTGCTTCGATCCTGAGTACGCGCGGATCATTAGCACCCTGTACCACCATCAGAGGCTTTATTATTCGATCCGCGTGAAACGCTGGTGAGAGTGCGTGCAGCAGATCCCGGTCGGTGACGGGATGCCCCATTTTTTTGTAGTAAAACTCCAGATGCGAGCCCCAGTAAGCCGGAAACGACTCTATCATGCGTACCCAATTTGAGATGCCGAATAAATCAACTCCGCAGGCAAACTCTTCCGGTGTAAAAGCAAGGGCAGCCAGCACCATGTAGCCACCGAAGCTTGCACCGATTACGCCAATTTTGGAAGCATCTATAAAGTCCAGCGATGCCAAAAATTTCTTCGCTTCAATGCAATCCCATAGCGGTTCGCGTCCGTGCTTTCGTTCATCAGCCGCCTGAAAGGTCTTACCATACCCGGAACTGCCGCGGTAGTTAACCCCTAACACAGCATAGCCGTGATTAACAAGATACTGAATTCTGGGGCTATAGCCTTTACGCGTTTGACCGCCGGGGCCTCCATGCAACCATATAAGCGCCGGCACCTTCCTCTCAGCCGAGGCCTGATGTGGCTTCCAAAGAAATGCCGGAATCTTCAGTCCGTCGAATGATTGGTAGCTTACACTCCGCGACTCCACCAGATCATCAGAATCAATTTCCGGATTTAAAGTATCAACCAGTTTACGACTCTCGCCAGTGTCGAATTCATAGACGTAAAGCATGTTTGGACTGCGATCACCATTAACGTAAAAAGCCATTAATCGCTCGCTTGGGGAAATTACGGCAGAGCTGACATCGCCTTTGGGAAAAGCGGGTAAAGCAATCTGTTCGCCTGTTTGATGCTCGCGAATCTTAATCTTTTTTTGTCCTTCAACGTCTACCAGGAGAATGCTGTACTTTCCATTTTTCGAAAGAGCATAAGCAAACACATTGCCAGGCCATTTAAAAACGACTGAATGTTTACCGGTAGACAATTCCATGCGCGCAACATAAGTGAACTCACTTTCTTCGTCCGTTAAATAGTAAAGTACCTGCGAATCAACATCGAAGGATGCGGGCCTGAATATAACTTCTCCTTCATGAGGGGTGAGGTGTTTCATCGCTCCTGTCTGTGCGCTGAAAAGATAAATATCGCAATTTGCCCGCGTCATGTTCTTGCCAAACACAACATAATTCTCGTCAGGCGACACAGAGTGAAATTTTAAACCTTCGGTATCCCGGAAAACTAGTGTTCTATCGAGGCGTGAAACATTCATTCGATAGATATCGAAGAAACGCCGGTCACGTTCGTTAGTTTCATAGTAAAAATGCTTGCCGTCGTGGCTCCAGTTTAAGAATTTAGCTTTGACTCCTATTCCGGGAGTAAGATCTCGTTCCGTTGCATCATCTTCAAGTATGTACAAGTGGTGGTTCTCGTCGCCACAATGGTCGCGGACAAACAGTATCCGCTCATCGTGAGGAAAATACGACACAGCATAGGTGGCAATCGTTGTTGAAGTAGTCAGTTGCCGGGGGGTTCCGCCTCTAACAGGAATAGCAAAGGCATTGAGGATTCCAGTTTGGCTACTCGTGTATAAGATTGATCGTTCATCAGGCGAGAAAGAGCTATTTAAAATGCTAAATGTGTTAAAGAACTGGTTAATCGTATACTGAGGCGCCTGTCGCATGTTGTTCTGAACCTCCGCAAGGGTAAGAGAGTTGCAATAAGAGCAACGAGCAGGCCGGGCTAAATGCACCCGGGCTAGGTGTCCCAACCAAAGTTCAATTTTCTGTTGCTCGGTCACTGCAGCATACCTGCGAGGGTTAAGACTGATTAAACTTCGCGCTTATCCAGTCAATGGCCCCGCAGGTACACTGTGTTTGCGGAATCTATGAGCGCAGGGTCATTGGCGCCCCGAGCCATACTTCCCGGTTATTCGTCGAAGTCATCCAGCTCGTCTGGGTCCGTGCTGAACGGTTTTAGGAGATTGTCTGTTGTGGAAGCAAGGGGTTTCTCACCGAGAATCAATTTGTGAGCTGCACCGAGTTCAATAATCTCTGGTACGTCATAGTTATTCATGAGTTTTTCCTTCCTTTCGAGTTCTATGCGATAGCGAACAACTTCCAGAATCATGGGACGTGCGCTGAAAGTACGGTCCAAGTCTCAGGAGGGGTGCCACTATCGTGACAACGGGTTCATGAGCCAAAGGCGGCGCCGACTAATTCCAGGCAGAGCGCCGCGGAACTTATTGGCGCTCCTTCTATCTATTCGTCGAAATCGTCAATGCTGTCGGCGTCAGTGGCAAATGGAACTCCCAAATTGTCCATTGGCTGAACGTCCGGTTCCTTTTGATCGAGAATCACATTCTGAGCTTTGCCGAGCTTTAGAGCTTCGGGTGCTTCATAACGGTTATTCATGACTTTTTCCTCCTTTCTTTATAGTTTTGAGAAAGCAACAACCCCAGTCAGGGATGGGCTGAAAGAGCAGCCCGGCCCTGAAGGTTGCCATGTCACAGTGTGCTCAACGAGGGAATCCAACCATTCCCAGTTAACGGCGCGGAGTGGCCATCTTTGAGCTATTCATCGAAATCGTCCAACTCATCAGGCTCGCTCGAAAATGGCACTCCCAAACTCTCCGTATAAGGACTGGGCTGCTTTTGGTCGACAATCACATCATGAGCCTTGCCGAGGTTTTGAACTTGAGGTGACTCATAATGGTTATGCATGGCGTTTTACCTTTCTTATCCATTTAGGACCGAGACTTTCTGACTCGAATGTCACCTTCAGCAGTCGAGAATTAATGATTCAGCTAGCATCAGAAGGCGATTTGCTCTCGAGCTATTCCTCGAAGTCATCGTAAAGATCTGTGTCATTAGCAAAAACAACCCCCAGGTTGTCGACCCACCACATAAGGAACTTGTAGTCCAGCAATACATCCTGAGCTCTTCCAACTTCGATAATCCGTGCTGCTTCGTAATGCTTACACATTTTCTCGTCTCCTTTTGCAATTACCATGACACTGATCATGCTCGTTACACGGCTACGGTGATTACATCGGCGATCCGGTGCCTGCTTTCCAGCGACCGTAACCAGATTTCCAGCGGTACAACTTTCAAAAACAACGTGGTGTTTACCTCGCATCCCATCCGGACTTTATGAAGTTCTGCTCTAAACTTCGCAGCATCGATGTATCCGTAGGAGCACACGAGCGGGTCCTCAAAAAGCCTGCTCAGCCAAAAGAATTCTCTCGTCACCGCGCGAAGAAATGCTTCGCCAGGATTCCCTTTACTCTTTCGCTTTACGATTCTTTCCGGCAGTAGATTACGAAGAGACCGGCGCATCAACGATCTGGTTTCTCCCGGACGAACGCGTTGGTCCGATGGTATCGCCTGGAGAAACTCTACTAACGGTCGATGTAGGAACGGGTAACTTACGTCGATATCGCCTATCTCTCGCCTATAGCCAGCGGCAACACTTCGAACTACAGATACAAATCCTCGTGACTGCATGCGTGAGCTGGGCAAGCGACATGCATAAATGTCAGAAGCGCCGGCCAACATCTTTTCGTAAGCATTCGTTCGGCTTGCAAAGCCGGCATCAAGGAAGCGGGATTTTTTAAGAACGGGGCTGTGTTTCAATTTCAACTGCAACTGCGCAGGTAGCGCAGGGACAATGGAATTCCTCCACAATACTTGTGAGTATGGTTTGTTTAGCGAACGGCTCCAAACCTTCAGGCGACGGTGCAGCCTCAGCGGATGAAATTCAATAAAGAGGTCCGCTAATTCAGAAGAGGGGTTATGGCCGCTGTTAAGCATTTCGTCGCCCCCCTGCCCGCTGAGAAGCACACGTGCGCCGCTTGAGCGCATCGCGTCACATAACGCTCGGTGATACTCCAATGAGACTAGACATGGGTTAAGCGTGCATCGACTTACGTCGTAGATATCGGATGAGAGCAATCGATATTCTTCTTCCAGCAGATGGTGGCCAGAACGACCTCTTTGAGCCTCAACGCATTTGATGAACTTACGTTCATCTGAAGTAGGCGACTCGTCAAAGACCTGGGAAACGGTTTCCAGGAGTGGGGCCTGAACTTCACCACTGGCGATTACATGATCCGCGACGCATACGATCGACGAGCTATCCAGGCCACCACTTAAATCAGCGAACACTGGACAATCCGATCGCAGCGGCGCGCGCACTGCCTCTTGCATTAGTTGGAGAAAATGTTCTTCGTACTCAGTATCTGTCGTGTAACGAATTTGCCTGGAAGGGTCGAGTCCCCAGTATCTCTGTTGACGCAGTTCTCCATTTTCAACTTTACCTAAACACCCAGGCTCCAAAGCGTGAATGTTCTTATAAGGAGTCAACCACGGTTCAGGACTCTGGCCTAAATAACCGGCGATGTATTCATCGTTTATTTCGACCGGAATGTCAGCGACATTCAGTAAGGGCAAAAGTTCTGACGAGCAAATTAGACTTTCCTTATTCTTGTGATAATAGAGTGTCCGCGCGCCTATATGATCTCGCGCCATCAGCACCGTTCTATCTGCGGGATTCCACAAGATCAGCGCATATTCACCAATCATGTGCGCGGGAAACATGTCTCCCCATTGCTCATGGGCTGCCATCGCAATTTGAACGTCCGTGATCTCAGACCTTTCACCGTGAAGAAGATCCTTAAGTTGAGTAATCAACTCTTCGCGGTTGTCGATCCTGAGGTCCGCAGTCAGAATCCGTCCGTCGGAAGAGACCAGGGGCTGTTTTTCGAGACGTGATTCACGATTTGTATGAAATGCGCGATAGCAGAAACCTAACGATCTCTTCAATACAAAATTACCACCGTCAGGTCCCCGATGGGCCAAACCATTCCAAAGCGAAACTAGAGGCTCTGGTTCAAGAGGTCTCTCGTTGAAGTTAAAGATTGCACCAATCGCACTCATAAAATTGTCCCAGGTCAGCGGTCCGATTTTGCTGTTAAATTCATATCCGTCGCAGCTCAACGTACCTTGCCTTCACACGCTGATTATCGTTTATGACTTCGCCCTCAACTTCGGCCCACGCGTGTCCTTTCGGCGGGAATTCCTGAGCCGCCAGTACCATCTCCGCCGGCACACCTCGTCGCCGCAGCAGGCATGTAACAACTGCTGAGTGTTGCAGGCACATTGCTTTCTTCGGGTAGTAGATCTGCGCCCTGTCGACCATCGCACGCACGCGCTTGCAGACATCGGAATCTTTCACACGTAGCTCTGCGGTGGGCCAGCTCTCGACTCTTTTGATTAATGATTGGAAGCCACGGAACTTCAGCAGCAGATCGAAAGCGAACAGGCCCATGAACGCTGTGAACGTCTCGCGTTTTAAAGGCTTGATATCCTCATCAGCAGATACCGGCGCCGTCGCTCCTATGGTCTGACTTGTTTCAATCGGCGCCGGCGGTACCTCGTCAGGTGCCGGCGGTGATATTGTCTCTGCGGCAGCGACCGCTACAACGGTGCCTGACGTTGTTCCGCTGACCCCTTCCTTGATGTAATAAAACTCTTGCCCGCGCGAATCGGTCATCGCCTCGAGCAGATTCATTCCAGTAAGGCTTTTCAGGAAGCGCGCCGTGTCTTGTCGGAGTTGTTCCGGCGACACGTCATACCGCAGCTCGCCTTCGGAGTTGATCGCTTCAAACTGCTCTCTCAGCGCGCGCACAACCTCATCAACACTTAGACCCTCCGGATTTTCTTCCAGGATCATCCAGGTGAGCGCGCCGACGCCATTAAGCTTGCAAATACGATCATCGGCGATCGAGAGCAGGACACTCCCGTCTTTGTGCCTCTTTGCTTTTTCAGTGTGGACGTGCACGGGAAGTGGGGCTGAAGATGTCGGTATCTGCATCATACGTAAGTACCCTTCACCTTTCTCGTTGTGTGAACAGCCCAATGGTCCGTTTACTGCTTCCGCTGAATAGCTTGTCGGGTCGCGATCATTTCGCCTACCTTGCAGGCCACAATATCCACACCGACTGGCTGCTCGAGCACAGCGACTTTTTGGTCCAATGCGCCTTCGCAGATCAAAACCTCTTCTCGACTGCCCGAGAGAAATAGCGTGCGTGTTTCTGGATGGACGCGCTGAAACAGATGGGCCAGCAGTCCACCATTCACTCCGGTAAGCGCTGTTTGTGTGATGAAGAAGTCAATGCGCCCACCATACGCGGCGGCAATCGACAGTGCTTCAGAGGCTTGCTCGACAACGACTACATCGCATCCACATGCAGCAAGGACTTTTTTCAAGGCCACCCGCACCGACTCTCGGTTTTCAGCAAGCAGAATCAAAGGGCAATGCCGGTTTGACCCGGCCGCCGCAGGTGGCCTTGGCGCCCGCTTCTGTCTCAGCCCAATTGGTCCATCGACGCTGGGTGTGCCGGCAGGCGTGCTCGCAGGAGCTCTTCTCGTTGATAGAGATTTCTTTTCAGACATTCGGAGAATCCCGTGTGCGGATCAGATCTCCGTACCGTTTCGAACGTGTTGAACTTTTTTTGATCGTGAAGCTTTGGGGGAAGCCTACGTGCCGCTTTGATCTCGTCACTAAGTTGAGTTCGTTTCGAGGAGCACTCTACGTCTTTCTCACATTGATGGAGAAAGTTTCTTTCTCCTGCTCGGTTTAAAAAGAATCACGTAGGGCCACGCATTTTTTCAGGAAGTTTACGAGAGGGGAGGGATGAGGAGAAGATCGAACATTGCTTACGATCCTAAGCATAAGAATTAGGGGCTCGGTTCGCTTTCTCGATCTTTCATTACTTTACTGGAGGTGGGAAGGTACGGAATGGAAAGTGTTCTCGCTGATCTCGCCATAGTC
>JAICGZ010000116.1 GCA_025922875.1 Pyrinomonadaceae bacterium | reverse complement strand
ATCATCATCGCGGTTAATAAGTGGGACGTGGTGAAGGACAAGGAGACAAACACAGCGGCGGAGTTTGAGCGAGAACTGCGCGACAAGATGAAGTTTTTGGAATGGGCGCCGGTGATCACGATCTCGGCGTTGACGGGACAACGCGTCGAAAAGATTTTGCCGCTCGTGATTAAAGCCGATGAAGCGCGGAATAGAAGAATTCCGACTTCGCAGCTCAACGATTTCTTTGAGAGGGCGATTGCGCAACCGCGCGGCGGGACCGCTCCGTCGCCTGCGCGGGGCGGAATGTCGCGCCTGCGTGTTCAGTATTTGACTCAGGCGGGGATCAGGCCGCCGACGTTTGTCGTGTTTACGTCGGGTGGAAAGCCGGGATTGCACTTCTCGTACGAGCGATATCTCATGAATCGCTTGCGCGAGGAGTTTGACTTCTTCGCCACGCCCTTAAGGATCGTGGAGAAGCATAAGAAGTTCTCGCGCAAAGGCGCAAAGGGGTGAAAACAAGGCGCAAAGAGGATCTTGAGTCTTCCTTTGCGTCCTTTGCGCCTTTGCGCGAAAAAACTTGTATGACTGAACTGTCCCCGACGAAATTTGCAATCGAAGCACAAGACGGCGAGGCGCGGGCGGGTGTCTTGACTACGCGACGCGGCCGGATCGAAACGCCTGTGTTCATGCCTGTCGGGACTGCGGGCACTGTAAAAGGAATTCGCTTCGAAGCGCTCGAGTCTGAAGATCTCGACGCAAAAATCATCCTTGGCAATACCTATCACCTCTGGCTGCGGCCGGGAATCGACGTCATCAAGTCTGCCGGGGGCCTTCATCGTTTCATCGGCTGGGACCGCGCTTTACTGACGGACTCCGGCGGTTTTCAAGTCTGGAGTCTCGGATCGTTGCGGAAGATCACCGAAGAAGGCGCCGAGTTTCGTTCGCATGTTGATGGCTCACTCCGGTTTTTGTCGCCGGAAGTATCGATGGAAGTACAGGCAGCGCTGGGATCTGACATCGTCATGGTTTTTGATGAGTGTGCGCCGGGCGAGGCAAGTCACGAAGAGACTGAGCGCAGCATGAGTTTGACTACCCGTTGGGCGAAGCGTTCGAAAGCAGCCTTCGACCGCCTGCAATCAGAAGGCGCGGACACTGGCAGGCTCGAATCTGACGGCCTGAGTGGCCTGAGCGGATGCCAGGCACTGTTCGGCATCATCCAGGGCGCCGGGCATCTGGATTTAAGACGCATAAGCCTCGAGAAGACCGTGGAGATCGGTTTTGACGGCTACGCCATCGGTGGACTAAGCGTCGGCGAAGAGAAGTCGTTGATGTTCGAGGTCATCGGCGACATTGCGCCCCGGATGCCGAAAGACTCGCCAAGGTATCTGATGGGTGTGGGTACGCCTGAAGATCTGGTCGAAGCGGTGGCGCGCGGCATGGATATGTTTGACTGCGTTTTGCCGACTCGCAACGGCCGGACCGGCCAGGCTTTTACGTCACGCGGCAAGTTGAACATCAAGAACGCACAATGGACGAACGATTCTCGTCCGCTCGACGAATCGTGCGGGTGTTCCGTCTGCCGGAGGCATTCGCGTGCATACCTTCGTCATCTATATATGACAGGAGAAATGCTGGCGAGTGTACTATTGTCGCACCATAATCTAGCCTTCTTCCTTGACACCATGCGAGGTGTGAGGCAATCTATCCGGTCTGGCGATTTCCCAACATTTCGGCGTGAGTTCACCGGGCGGCTGGGTGCGATTGGTGAAAACCAGTAACGTCTCGCGCCGCACTCCAGGGAGACTACTAATAAGTCGATGCATACTTTTTTGATTTTCTTTCAGAGTGGATTAGGTGGACTTGCGCAGCTCCTGCCCATCGTTCTCATTATCGGCGTCTTCTATGTCCTATTAATAAGGCCTCAGCAGAAGCGGCAAAGACAACTACAGGAAACGATAGCCAGTCTGAAGATTGGCGATCGTGTGGTTACAACCGGCGGCATTATCGGAGTGATAACCACTGTGCGGGACACGAGCTTTCTTATACGCAGTGCCGACAAGTCTATTCTGGAGATAGCCCGGTCGGCGGTCGCCGGCATCGACGAAGAAAGCAAACAGGCCAGTTAATTCGAGATATCTTTCTGCAATGAAGAAAAAGAACCTTCTCACGCGCATTATCATCATCGTCGTAGTCACTATCTTCGGTCTTTACCTCGTAATCGGTCCGCGTCGCCGGCCAACGTTGAAAGACTTCACGTGGTCGGGGATCAAGCAGTCTCTCGCGTCCAACATCAAGCTCGGGCTCGACCTTCAAGGGGGCTCGCACCTGGTGATGCGGGTAAAGACTGAGGAATTTTTGCGACGATTGACTGAAGAAAACAGCATCGCGGCCCAGAATGCGGCAAAAGATGCGGGATACGAGATCAAAGGCGGCCGCGCCGAAATCGGCGGCGGTGACTATCACGTCGTCGTTGATGTGACTGATCCTTCCAAGGCCAACGAGATCAAAGACGCAGTCGAAAAGAAAGTCGAACTTGGCGATACTTCGGTGTGGGCTTATTCAGCATCCGGCGAGCAACTTCGTTGGACGATGACCCAGGCGGCGCAGCGAATGCTAGCCGATAATGCGACCACACAAGCACTGAACATCATCGACAGTCGTATCAACGCGCTCGGTATCGTTGAGCCGACACTGCAAACTCATGGTGCGCAAAGTGCACATCAGATTCTTTTGCAAATGCCGGGTGTGCAGGACCCGGAACGCGTCAAAGAGATATTGAAGGGCGAATCACGACTCGAACTCGTTCACGTCATTGGTCCACCGAGCCCGGCGCCGGCCACGACCTATCCAACTGAAGCAGCCGCAATCGAGTCGCTCAACAGCGCCGGCACCATTCCGCCTAATCGTAAAGTTTTGCCTTACACCGAGCGAATGGAGTTGAGTGCGAACAGTTCAGACGATCAGAACCAGCAGAGACCCAAGCAATGGGTGGTGGTTGAGACGCCCGCAATTATCGATGGCAGCGAGTTGAGAAACGCTACCGCCGTTCCTTCGCAGGGCGGTCGCGCGGACGATTACGAGATCAACTTCTCCTTAAAGAGGACGGGCGCGGACAAGTTTGGCGCGTGGACAGGCTCTCACATCAATGAATACATGGGCGTCGTACTCAACGGAGAAGTGAAGTCGATCGCCTACATTAAGTCGCAAATCTTCGACTCGGGACAGATTACTGGACGCTTCACGCAACAATCCGCCGAGGATCTGGCGCTGACGCTTCGTTCGGGCGCCCTGCCTGCTCCGATCGAGTATCTGGAAGAGCGCACGGTTGGACCGAGCCTGGGCCAGGATTCGATTCGAGCGGGAGTGAGAGCGTCGCTCGTAGGTCTCGCGCTCGTAGTAGTTTTCATGCTGTTTTACTATCGCGGCTCCGGTGTGAACGCCGTGATCGCGTTGATACTGAACATGATCCTGATGCTTGCCGGCTTGATCGCGTTCGGCGCTACGCTGACGCTGCCCGGCATCGCGGGCATCATTCTAACTATCGGTATGGCCGTCGACTCCAACGTTCTGATCTTCGAGCGAATTCGCGAAGAGTTAAGGTCAGGTAAAACGGTTGCATCCGCGGTTGACATGGGATTTCAGCGTGCGTTTATTACGATCATCGATACGCACGTAACCACAATTGTTTCATCTCTGTTTCTGTTTGTGTTTGGCACTGGGCCAATCCGAGGTTTTGCAGTGACGCTGGTGATTGGACTGCTGGTAAACCTGTTCTCAGCGGTTTATGTTTCACGCACGATCTTCATCTGGCTGTTGTCGCGCAAGGAGAGAGTGGAGTCGCTGAGTATTTAGAGAATCATCATGTTTCAAATCCTTAAAGATATAAATGTTGATTGGCTTGGGAATCGGGTTTGGTTTATCGGCATATCGGTGTTGCTCATGCTGGCTGGGCTGGGATCGGCTATTTTTCGCCAGGCAACCGGCGGCCAGGCTTTCAATCTCGGTGTCGACTTCAAAGGCGGAACGGTAGTGACCGCGCGATTCAAGCAGCGGCCCAGTGACGCAGCGATCAGAGAGACACTTGCGAACAAAGGGGTCCACGATGCAGTTGTGCAGCCCGTAACTGATCGTCCCGACACTGTCCTCATTAAAGTGCCCCTCGAAGGCGAGGGCGAGGACGGCAGAGCTAAAGTCAGAGATGCGCTGAACAGCTTTGGCCCCGAAGCGGCTCCGGCCACCGAATTAGAAGCCGATCCGAACGCAGCTTACAAGATCGTGGGTACTGACGCGGTCGGCGCAATCGCCGGCGCGCAACTTCGTAACAAGGCCATCGCGGTCACGCTCGCGGCCCTCGTAGGAATTCTGATTTACATTGCCGCCCGGTTTGAATGGACGTATGGCGCGGCGGCCGTAATCGCTGTGTTTCACGACGTGCTGGTGACGCTGGGTTTCTTTTCGGTCTTCCAGATCGAGGTCAGTCTTAACGTTATCGCAGCGTTGCTCACACTCGTCGGTTTCTCCGTCAACGACACTATCGTCGTCTTCGACCGGATCAGGGAAAACCGAAAGCTGCACCGGCGCGATTCTCTGTACAAGATCACAAACGATTCTATCAACCAGACACTTTCACGCACGGTGATCACCAACGGTCTTGTGTTTCTATCGGTGCTGGCCCTGGTGCTGTTCGGTGGTGACGTGCTGCGCGCGTTTTCGCTGGCACTGTTTATCGGCGTGATCTTCGGAACGTATTCTTCGATCGCAATTGCGAGTCCGATCATGGTCTGGTGGGAGCAGCGAATCGAGGCAGCGAACCGCGAAGCGGCATTGAGTTTTAATCAACCAGTAAGAGGCGGAGTGCGGAGTTCGGCTAAGCCAACGACTCGCGAACCAATCACGCCTGCGCGCAAACGTTCCACCGGAGCAGGCCGCGCGTGATGATGGCTCCTAATGGTTAAGAAATATTTCTCACGCAGAGGCGCACAGACGCAAAGCGCTGCCGCATTTCTAAAAGGATTCTTTGTGCCTTTGCGCTTTGCGTGAGAAAACTGATTTAACCGTTTGCGCCTTTGGTGCTTTTTTGTGGCAAATGTTTTGGCCGGTAAGGGTGTACTAGTTTGCGCTTGACTTTGAAACAGGAGGCGGACTAGACTGCGACCGTTGCTGGCCAATTAAATATCGCAAGTGTCGACCCCGTGGTGTGAATTCATAGTTGGGCGAGGCGGCGGTGTGTTGAGCAGGCCAGCGAGTTTATTTCTCGCACAGCGGCTTTCCAATTCTATTCGGTGTGCTCAATATCGCAGAAGCTGCTGTTATCCCCTTCTATTGACGGAACTCAAGCGGTATCAAATCGACCTTTGCGAGGCAATTACTGCTTAAACTTTCGTAACCCCTGATCCATTTGGCGCCGGAGTCGGAGGACAAATATCCATGTTCGATAATCTTGTTGAGTCCAGTTCGCACAAGGACGATATCGCGCGAAAAGGCTCATTCGTTGGTATCACCGCGCTGATCTACCTTGTGCTGATGGTGGCTTTCTTTGTTGCCGGTATTTACTGGTATGACGCGCATCTCGGCGAGATGGAGCTCGAGCTGACCACGCTCGTTGCTCCAGTGCCTGTGCCGCAACAGCAAAAAGAGGTTGAACAGAAACCGGCAGAAGCGAAGCCAACTAAAGCTGACCAGAACGTCGACGTTCGCAAAGAGCTGATTGCGGATGTCACGCGCACTGAGCTGGTGCCGAAGGAAGTTTCCGCGAAAGCCAGTGACGTACCGCCCGTGAGGCGTGGTGTGACGACTGTAATCGGAACTGCAGACTCTAATGCCGCAGCGCCGATGCCCGCTGGACCAGGCGGCACCGGCACTGGTGTAGTCGCGCCGGCGAAGGTCGATATCGGGGGCGAGCCGCCACCGCCTGAGGTGAAGCCAACTCCGCCCCGCGCACCGATTTCCGGAGGCGTTCTCAACGGTAAGGCCATCAGCTTACCCAAGCCGGCTTATCCGGCTATTGCCAGGGCAGCACGTGCTTCAGGCACCGTGGTGGTCCAGGTGCTTATCGATGAAAACGGCCATGTGGTTTCTGCGCATGCCGTCTCCGGGCATCCGTTGTTAACAGCGGTTGCCGTTGGTGCTGCGCGTCAAGCGAGATTCTCCCCAACCAAGCTTTCGGGGCAGCCAGTTAAAGTTACCGGAGTGATCCAGTACAACTTCGTGGCGCAATAACTGCGGAGAACTTTGTCGTGTCGCCGCGGTTAACGCAGGCTGTCCCGGCGTCTCTGCTTGCTATCAATCTATTAAACCTTTTTGGAGGGGTTCACCGTGACAATGTTAATGAATTTATTTGGAACAGAGATTTTTGGCTTCTTTTTGCTCTTGCAGGAAGCCGCTGCCAGTCCAACCTCCAGCGCCGACCACTTCACGCTGACCGAGATGGTGAAGAACATGGGCGCCGTAGCCATCTCCGTGGTCATCGTGCTGCTGATCATGTCGGTCTATTCGATCGCGATCATGGTCGAACGTTACCTGACTTACTCCGCGGCCAAGAAACAGTCGCGTGAGTTTGCTCCGCGTGTAGCGCAGGCGTTGAAGAATGATCGTATCGAAGAAGCGATTAACATCAGCGACAAGCATCGCAAATCACACCTGGCCATGGTCGTCAGCAGCGGCTTGCAGGAGTTTCGCGCACACGGAGATACGACGGATATTTCCGGTGATGAAATTGAAGCCTCGAAGCGCGCGCTGCAACGTGCGATCGCGATCAAGACCGCCGAGTTCAAACGTGGACTGTCGGGTTTGGCGACTATCGGATCCACTGCTCCCTTCGTCGGACTATTTGGAACTGTGTTCGGCATCATCAACGCATTCCGCGGCATGAAGGATGCCGAATCGGCTGGTATCGCAGCGGTTGCCGGCGGTATCTCGGAAGCGTTGTTTACTACAGCGCTTGGATTGCTGGTCGCGGTTCCGGCGGTGTGGCTGTTCAACTACTTCACGGGCAAGGTCGACGGCTTCGTCGTCGAGATGGACAACTCGGCTTCAGAATTGGTCGACTACTTCATCAAGAACCGCACGAAGCAGTTGAAAGCATAAGTTAAACAATGCCGAATTGGTGAACCACTGAGGTGCGGCCTGCGCCGCACCTGCGTTTACCAGTTGAAGTAAAAGGAGATTTATTTATGTCAATGCAAGCTGGGGGCGGTAGCGGCGGCCTACAGTCTGAGATCAACGTCACGCCGATGGTCGATATCATGCTGGTGTTGCTGATCATCTTCATGGTGGTTACGCCTTTCCTGCAGCAGGGCATCACGGTTGCCCTGCCGAGAGACATGACCAACCCGGATGTCGACCCAAGGATTATCAAGGAGTCGTCCATTGTGATTTCCATTCCGGAAGATGGTGAGTATTACCTCGGTAAGCAACGGATTGCGAAGGAACACTTGACGGACAAGGTCGACACGATGCTCAAGGGTATCAAGAACGAGGCGGATCGGATCGTCTACATCAAGAGCGGCGTTGGCGTGAGCTATGGCGACGTAGTCAATGTCATCAACGAGGTCCGAAAGCTCGGAGTCGACAAGATCGGGTTGGTGGCGGACAAGAAGAAGAAGGGTGGAGCCGTCCCGACCGCCGCGACTTCATAAAATGTAAGTCAGAACCAGGAGAAAACTCAGATGTCGATGGGTGCGAGTCCGAAGAAAGGCAGTACGACAGCCGAACCATATATCAACGTCACACCGTTGATTGACGTTTTGCTGGTGTTGTTGATTATCTTCATGGTCGTTACGCCGCTGAAGCCGAGCCGGTTTCAGGCGGACATTCCAACGCAGCGCGATCCGAATGAAGACCTGAGCCAGTTGAAGCCAAACCCGCTGACGCTGGTGGTTTCGATCGCGCCTGATTTGCAGATCAAGCTGAACCAGGATCCAGTTGGATCGGTAAACGATACCGCTCCACTGGCGCAAAGGCTGGCGATGGTTTTCCAGCAGCGAAAAGAGCAACGCGCGTATAAAGTCGGCATGGAAGCACGAGCGGACGTCAAGGAAGACGATCGCATCGAGAAGACCGTGTTCGTTAAGGCGCCGCGGGCATCGAAATACGGTGACGTGGTTAAAGTGATCGATGCTATTAAAGGCGCCGGTGCAAACCCAGTCGGATTGCAAGTGGATGATCTTCCTTAAGTGAGAGCATAGAAGTCCGGCCCAGAAAATCGCCCGGCTGTCCATGAGGCCGGTCTTATTAAAACGGAGTCACGCATAAATGAAACTCTCTCAGACCAGGATTGCTATTCTTTTGGCGATCCTCGTTGCCACTAGCTCCGGCTGCGGAGTAATTAATCGGATCAGATCGAAGAACCAGTTGAACGAGGCGGCGCGCGCCTATCGCGAGGGCAGATTCGTTGAAGCTGAACAGCACTCACGAGAAGCTGCCGAACTGGATCCCGATAACAAGACCGCCCCGATGTTTATTGCGCGAACTATTCACGCGCAGTATCGTCCCGGCGTCCAAACACCGGAGAATATCGCCAAGGCCCAGCAGGCAATCGATGCGTATCAACAGATACTCGCGAAGAACCCTCAGGATGACGAAGCTTACAAAGCTATTGCCTATCTCTACGGGGCGATTAAAGAAGACGACAAACTGACTCAGTGGATCTCCGCTCGCGCCGCCAGCGAGACTACCGAACCGGAGAAGCGATCCGAAGCTTATGTGGTGCTCGCCAGTAAGCATTGGGACTGCTCCTTCAAGATCACTGAGCTGCCTACAAACAAAGTAACCACCATCGATCCGGCCAACAATAAAGCCACTGTTTCTTACAGGAAACCGAAGGATCCGAAAGAGTTCGAGCAGGCTCAGATGTGCGTGAAGCAGGGGTTGGTCGAGGCGGAGAATGCCGTCAAGTTTGATCCGAATAATGAATCAGCCTGGTCTTACAAAACCAACTTGCTGCTCGAAGCAGCCAAGCTCGCCGAGATGGATGGGCAGACGGAGCAGAAGGCGCAATATCAAAAGGAGTATGAAGCTGCTCTGAAGCGCACGACTGAGTTGAGCGTAGCTAACCAAAAGCGCAAGGAGGAGGAGGAAGCTAAACAGGCGGCTTCTCCACCGAAGGGTTAGAAGTCCAGTAGAATTTCCCGCGAAGGCGCAAAGTTCCCGCGAAGGCGCAAAGGAAGACGCAAAGGAACACTCAGTTCTTTGCGTTTTCTTTTGCGTCTTTGCGCCTTTGCGGGAAAAGTTCTTTGCTTTGTTATAATTTTTTGCCGCTGATGATCAGGATCGAAGACATCGTCGAAAAAGTGGCCACTAACCACGCGCAGGCAGACCTCGATCTGCTGCGTCGCGCTTACCTCTTTTCCGCGAAAGAGCACAAGGGACAAAAGCGCGCCTCAGGTGAGTCGTACCTCGTACATCCACTTGAAGTCGCGAATATCCTCGCCGATATGAAGCTCGACGAAGTCTCAGTCGCCACCGGCCTGCTGCACGACGTCGTCGAAGACACGCTGGTCGATCTCGACACGATACGTCGCTATTTCGGTGAGGAGATAACGCACCTCGTCGATGGCCTCACCAAGATCGCGCAGATCAGCAATATCTCACGCGAGGAGCAACAGGCTGAAAACGTTCGCAAAATGCTGCTGGCAATGGTCGACGACGTTCGCGTCGTGCTGGTTAAGCTGGCGGATCGTTTGCACAACATGCGCACGCTCCAGTACCTGAGTCCGGAGAAGCGAAAGCGGATCGCTGAAGAAACAATGGAGATCTTCGCTCCTATCGCGCACCGCCTGGGCATGGGTAAGTTGAGAGGAGAACTCGAGGATCTCGCCTTCCGTCACCTGCACCCCGAAGACTATCGCGAGCTTGCGGAACAACTCGAGAAACGCCGTCCGGAGAACGAGGCGTTCCTGAAGAGTGTCACTGCTCGTATCGAAGAAAAGATGAACGAAGCGGAAGTTCCGTTTGTCCTCGTCGAAGGCCGCGTCAAACGTCTGTATTCGATCTGGAAGAAACTGCGTCGGCAGAAGATTAGTCTCGATCAGGTTTACGATCTGGTGGCGGCGAGGATCATCACTCCCAACGAGGTGCGCCACTGCTACGCAGCTTTGGGTGTGGTCCATAACAACTGGAAACCGGTTCCCGGCCGCATCAAGGACTGGATCGCGACACCTCGCGACAACTTGTACCAGTCGCTGCACACCTCTGTCATCGGTTCCAACGTTCAATCATTCGAGGTGCAGATCCGGACTGAGGAAATGCATCACATCGCCGAAGAAGGCGTTGCTGCTCACTGGAAATACAAGGAAGGCAAACGCGGCGCACGCGATGAGGATCAGGCGTTGCAGGCGTTGCGGTCTCTGGTGGAGTGGACTCAGGAAGTAAAAGATTCGAAGGACTTTCTCGATTCACTCAAGCTGGATCTTTACCCGAAGGACGTGTATGCGTTCACGCCCATGGGCAAAGTCATTCAACTACCACGCGGCGCGACTCCCGTCGATTTTGCTTACATGATTCACTCCGAAGTGGGTAACACCTGCACCGGAGCGCGCATCAACGGGCGCATGGTGCCGCTGCGCAGCCAGATTCAGAACGGCGATGTGGTCGAGATAATCACCAGCGCCAATGCGCATCCTTCGCGCGACTGGTTGAACTTCATTGTTACGTCGCGCGCGCGCAATCGCGTTCGTCACTGGGTGTCTGAACAGCAGCGCGCGGAGTCGATCGAGATCGGGCGAAAGCTTTTCGAAAAAGAGGCGTCGCGCTTTCAACTCTCGCCAAAGAAACTGCTGAGCGATACCGACAAAGACATGAAGCGCGTGGCCAGTGACTATGGTTACGGCCGCGTCGACGATCTCCTTGCCGGAATCGGCTACGGCAAACTGGTGCCGCGTAATGTGATCGCGAAGTACCTCGGACCGGAACAGTTTGAACAGCTCGACAAGCAGAAAGAGTCGCGGCTCAGAAGCGGCGTACGCGCAGTCAAACGTCTGATTCGTTTAGGCGACGACTCGATCGTGGTGCGTGGCATCGACGATTTGATGGTGACGCGCGCGCGTTGCTGCAACCCGCTTCATGGTGAAGAGATCATTGGCTATGTAACGCGCGGCAAAGGTGTCGCGGTTCACACGACGCGCTGCAAGAACGTTACGCAGTTGATGATCAATCGCGAGCGGATCGTGGAGGTGGAGTGGGCCGGGCGACCGGAGAAGACGGCCTATGCGGTGAAACTGCTGGCGATTACTGAAAACCGCACCGGTATGATCGCCGGCATCACTGGCGCTATCTCCGATATGAAGACTGGCATTCGCGACGCGCGCGCTTCGGTTGCGTCCGACGAGCGCGGCCACATCGAAGTTACGGTTGAGGTGTTTGACGTGAAGCACCTCGATCGTGTGATCGGATCCATTAAAGGCGTTCCCGGCGTCCTCGACGTGGAACGAATGCAAGGGGTGGCGTAAGTAGAACAGTTCAGAGTTTAGCCTTTAGGCTGCTGTTTTTTGCGCAGGCAAGCTAAAGCTTGAACTCTTGAACTCTGAACTGTTTTTTGTGCTTTTTGTGCTTCTTTGTGGCTTCTGCTAGAATCCCCCCTTTGTTTTTGAGGCGTTTATGCCAGTGAGGCAGAGAATCCAGACTGAAAATGCTCCGGCCGCGATCGGTCCTTATTCGCAGGCGATCAAAGCCGGTGGGCTCGTGTTTGTCTCCGGCCAGATTCCGATCGATCCGGAGACTGGTGAGTTTGTAGCGGGAGGAATTGCCGAGCAAACTGAACGTGTTTTGAAGAACCTGGCAGCCGTTCTGGAAGCCGCCGGCAGTGGTCTGGATCGAGTTTTGAAAACCACGGTTTTCCTCGCCGACATGAAAGAGTTTTCCGGGATGAATGAAGTCTATGCGAAGTTTTTCTCGGAACCACCACCGGCGAGGGCTACGGTTGCGGCGGCAGGTTTGCCGCGCGATGCGAGAGTTGAAATTGAAGCGGTAGCGTTGGTTTCAGAATAAAACAACCGGCGCGATTCGAGAGCGCCGGTTGGAGGTTGACAACAGAATCGGGTGTAGGCTCAAGCGGCCTTCGAGACTTTGCCCGCCTTGATGCAGGTTGTGCAGACTTTCATCCGGCGCGCGCCACCCTTCGGTTGCTGTACGCGAATCAATTGTAGATTCGGATCGAATCGTCGCGGCGTGCGATTGTTCGCGTGCGAGACATTGTTGCCGAATTGAGGTCCTTTACCGCAGACTTCGCAACGTTTGGCCATTTTTTTCAACCTCCAGAATACTTGGGTTTCTTTACCGGCGTTTCCGGCATCATACAGTCTGTATTCTTGCCGTAATCAGAAACCAAGCTTTATAACAAACGCATTTCTAAGTCGTCAAGCAGTGTGCCTTGGGATAAGTAGTTTATAGAAGGAGCAGAGTTAAAGTGCGCAACATCGCAAAAGTCCTAGCCGTTACGTGTCTGGCCATTTCGGGTTTAGTCCTCAATGGGTGTACCTCGGGAGGAGGATCAGAGGTTAAAGACAATATGGTGGCCGCCACCGTCAATGGCCGCAACATAATGCTTTCTGAGGTCGAGAGAGGAGTGAACCAACAGACCGGAGGCAACCCCTCGGCATTGAATCAACTGCAGTTGGCCCAGGCCCGCCTGCAAGTGCTGCAAAACCTGATTCAGCGTGAAGTAATGTTCCAGCGCGCTGAAAGAGAGAAGGTGCTTCCCACCGAGCAGCAGATAGATGGCGCTATCGCAACTCAAAAGCAAAATAGCGGCATGACAGCGGAAGACTTCGAGAAGACGCTGAAAGCACAAAACATATCGATGGAGACTCTGCGTGAAGAGGCCCGCAAGGATCTCGCGATAGCCGCGCTTCAGGATAAGTACAGCGGCAAGATCGATATCAGCGATAGGGAAGTCGAAGAGTTCTACACCAAGAACCGGCAGCAGTTCGTGAATGCTCGCGGGGTGGCGTTGTCGATGATCCTCGTGGATCCCGCTGACAACAGTGCTACCGGTATTAACGACGATGCGAAAAACGACGCTGATGCCAAGCTGAAGATCGACACTATCTATCAGCAGCTTCAGGGCAAGGCTGACTTCGCAACCGTTGCGCGTGCCAGAAGCGAAGACATCAGCACACTGCAGCGCGGCGGAGACATTGGGTTCGCCACTGAAGAAGATCTGAAGAACAACAACTTCCCACCTGAACTGATCTCTAGCTTGTTTGGATCGATGCAAGTCGGTGATTACACGCAGCCGGTGCGTTTTGGCAGCGGTAAGTGGTACATCTTCAAGCTCGCCGAGAAGCGGCTGCAGACAGAGAACCTGACGTTGGAGAGTCCCGGCGTGCGGCAACAAATCACTCAAGGACTCACGAATCAGCGTAAGCAGATCCTCAATGCCGCGTTGTTGGAAGTGGCGATGAATGAAGCGAAGATCAACAACAATCTCGCTGCGAATATGCTGAACAATCCAAGTAACCTTGGTTTGCGTCCAGCCAGTGAAGCCGCTACTGGTTCACAGTCAACACCGGCTCCGACGCAGCAACCTGCTGCGAGTCCGGCAGCGACGGGTCCGGCGGCCACCAGTTCGCCTGTTTCGGTGCGGCCCGCTTCGTCGCCAAAGTAGGTCACAAAGAGGCACAAAAAGCACGAATGATGAAAACGCATTTTGTGTTTTCTGCGCCTCTTTGTGGAAATTGAATTGGGCACATGTTGTTTCGGCTTTCAGAAGTTCATAAGTCCTACGGAGTTCAAGACGTGCTGCGCGGTACGTCTCTGCAAGTGAACCCGGGAGAACACGTAGGACTGGTGGGCCGAAACGGCGCCGGCAAAAGTACGATCTTCCGGCTTGTCCGAGGTGACGAGTCGCCCGATCGGGGAGACGTGGTCCGCGCGCGCGGCTTGAAGTTGGGCCTGTTGGACCAGCACGTTCATTTCAAGCCCGGCTCAACTGTTCATGAATCGGCGCTCGCCGCCTTTGGGCGGCTACAGCAGATCGAGCATGAGATGCACGAGCTGGAGCATCGCATGGCTGACGCCGGCGACGATCTCGACAAAGTGCTCGAGCGTTACAGCGATCTGCAACACGAATTCGAACACGAAGGCGGGTTCGAATATGCTGCCCGCGCGGAAGCAATTCTTCAGGGACTCGGTTTCGATCGCGAAATGTGGTCGCTCGAAACTGAGAAGCTCTCCGGGGGCCAGCAGAATCGCCTTGGTCTCGCTTGTCTACTTCTCGCCGCTCCCGATGTGCTCTTGCTGGATGAACCCACCAATCACCTCGACGTGAATGCAGTCGAGTGGCTGGAAGAGTTTCTCCAGGAATACCAGTCTGCTTATGTAATTATTAGTCACGATCGTTACTTTCTTGATCGCGCGTGCCGGCGCATCATCGAGCTGGAGAACGGCCGCGCGGCAAGCTACACCGGCAACTACTCCGACTATCTCGTCGAGCGCGAAGAGCGTCGCGAAGCTCAGCAACGTGCTTACGACAACCAGCAGCATTTGATCGCCAAGACGCAAGAGTTCATTCGTCGCAATATCGCGGGACAAAAAACGAAGCAGGCCAAGTCGCGTCGCAAGATGCTGGAGAAACTCGAGCGCCTTGATGCGGTGCGTCACGATCAGGCGTCAGGAGACTTTCGTCTCCAGGCAATTGAACGCACCGGAAATCATGTGCTCACTGTTACTGATCTGTCGATCGGTTATCAGGACAAGCTGTTGGCGAAAGATATTTCGTTCATACTGCGGCGTGGTGAGTGTCTGGGCATCATTGGTCCAAACGGGTCGGGTAAGACGACGTTTCTGCGAACGATCTTAAACAAGATTGCGCCGCTCAGTGGCGAGGTTCGTTGGGGAACGAAAGTTCAGATTGGATACTACGCGCAGCAACTCGACGATCTCGACGAGCGCAACGAGATCATTATGGAGTTGCGACGCGTAGCGCCGTCGAGTGCTACCGCGGGTGAGTTGCGTTCGTTTCTCGCCAAGTTTCTTTTTACGGGTGACGATGTTTACAAGCACGTGCACGATCTTTCCGGCGGCGAGAAGGGAAGACTCGCACTGGCGAAGTTGATCTACTCGCGCGTGAACGTTTTGGTGCTCGATGAGCCTACTAACCATCTCGATATTCCTTCGCGCGAAGCGCTTGAAGAAGCCCTTTCAGCGTATGAAGGGACCATCGTAACGATCAGCCATGATCGATACTTCCTCGATCGCGTCGCGACGCAGATCCTCGCGTTGGATGGCATTGGCGGCGCTGAGCACTACGATGGTGATTACACCGAATATCACGACTGGAAACTTGGCCGCCGCGAAATTGAGTACCAACCTGTAAACGCGGAACCGGACAATCTCGTGAGCGTGGCGGCCTCGAGGCCTGCGCCTGTTCCGGAGCCGGTGATCTCGAAGCCCGCACCTGCGCCGAAAAAGCCTGGCATTAAAGTCGTTAAGAAAAAGAAACCGGACGCGCGAACCCCTGAGCTCGTTGAGACCGACATCGCGCGTGCAGAACAACGACTCAACGAAATCTCTGAGCAGATGGGCACACCCGAAGTCGCACGCGATGCCGATCGCCTGATCGCCCTCAACGACGAATACCAGCAAACTGAGACATTGCTTCGTAGCCTTTACGAAGAATGGGATCGCGTCAGCCAGGAACCCGCACCCGCGTCAAGTTAGGCGCAAACTTTGCTGTCTTTGCGCCTTTGCGCGAAACTCTCTTGCAAAAGACTTTCAATGTTAACGGAATTGAAATCGATCTTTCTGCTTGCTGATAGCCGGCTTCTTTTCTGGCGTGAGCACGGCCAACTCTTTTTAGACCGGATAGTAAAAGAGTGGAAAAAAGACGAACTCAAAGCTGCTTACGTCGGCGCGTCGAACGGCGATAATCCGAATTTCTATTCGATATTCGTTTCCGCGATGGAAGGAGTTGGCATATCCAACTGCCGCATGATTCCTTCCCGCCTCTCCGAAGAGGACCTGGCATTTCTCAACGACGCAAACATTATCCTGCTTGCCGGCGGTGACACTGAGGCAGGGTGGAAAACTTTCCTTGCCAACGGATTAAATGAGCACATTGTCAGAAGATACTCCGAGGGAGCCTCTTTGATCGGAGTTTCTGCTGGGGCTGTTCAACTGGGCTTGTGTTGTCTCGCCGCCGACGGATCACTCATCGACACTTTTAGGCTGGTCCCCTTTGTCATCGGCGCTCATGAGGAAGCCGATAATTGGAAGACGACAAGAGAGCTAGTGCAGTTATCAGGTAAGACAGGAATTGGTTTGCTATCGGGTGGCGGTGCTATTTACCACCCGGATCACACACTCGAACCTTTGCGTTACCCTTTGGTGGAGTTGTCGCTGGAGGCACGGAAACAAAAACCTCACAATCCGCATAACAATTGACGCGAGTTTATTGCGCGGCTGGGTTCGTCCCGCGCACGCCCGGTTCGGACTTCGCAAAAGGGTCCGCCGGTCGTAGTACGCGTCCAGTTAATGAACATCGGTCTAGCGTTCAGAGTTCAAGAGTTCAAGCTTTAGCTTGCTCCTCAGGGAGCAGCCTAAAGGCTGAACTCTGAACTCGGTTCAGAAATCCACTCACGGTAAGGAGAATCCACAATGGTTACGAAAAAAGCCAGACGAGGTGCACGAGGTGCGGGTGCTTCCGCACGTGCCGCGACTCCCACAAGTGCGCAAGTATCTACTAATCCGGACGAGCTACTGCTTGCGGCGATGCAAGAAGGCGGCGATCCCAGCAAGACTGGCCGGTTCCTGGTCACTTTCAAGGAAGGCGCAGTCGAACAGGGCGTCCAGCAAATGGAATCCGTCAGCGGATTCAGGATGGCGAGCGCTAAGGACTTCACGGACCAGGAGGCGGTTCTGGAAGCGGCAGGAGATGCAGACGCGTTAGTGTTTCCTGAAATAGGTGTGGCCCTGGTCGGCAGTGAGGCAGCGGTGTCGCGCGGCATGACGGCGGAAGTAAGCATCGCGGAGGATAGTCCGGTGGAATCAGTCGATCCGGAATACTTCATGTTCGCCACTGCCGTAAACCCGGGCGATTACATGAAAGGCGTTTTGCGCATGGCCCAGATGATCGCTGCTGATCTCGGCGAAGCCGCAATAGTCGAAGAGTTTGAGGTGGAACCAACCGTACTGGGCGCAACGTGGGGCCTGAATGCGTGCAGGGTTCCGGCCAGCACGCGTGATGGTAATGGAATCAAGGTAGCTGTACTCGATACGGGCTTTGACCTCGCTCATCCTGAGTTCACAGGGCGAAGCATCTCGAGCCAATCGTTTGTGGCACAACCAGTTCAGGATTTACACGGGCATGGTACGCATTGCACGGGCACCGCGTGTGGACCGAAGTCACCGCCGGGAACATTTCCGCGTTATGGCGTTGGATTCAGAACGCAAATCTTTATCGGTAAGGTGCTCACTAACTCCGGCTCTGGAACTCAGGCGCAAGTATTAGCCGGGATGAACTGGGCAATTGCCAACAGGTGTTCCGTGATTTCTATGTCGCTCGGAGCGCAGATTCCCGTGCAACCGTCCTACACGGCAGCGGGCGCGGCCGCTTTGGCTAACGGGTGCTTGATTATCGCAGCCGCAGGTAACGCGAGTAGTCGACCAACCAACATTCAACCTGCTGGAGCTCCGGCCAACTCGCCTACCATCATGTCCGTGGCCGCTCTCGACTCCGCCCTTCGACCGGCGATCTTTTCCAATGGCGGCAAAATCGATATTTCCGGACCCGGTGTGAGTATATTTTCGGCGTGGCCGAGACCGGTATTACACAACACGATTAGCGGAACTAGTATGGCGACTCCGCATGTGGCTGGGTGTGCTGCACTCTGGGCACAGACTAGTGCAGCATTGCGTGGAGTCGCGTTGCGAGCGAAACTGATCGCAACTGCGAGGCGTCTCCCATTCCCAGCTTCTGATGTGGGCGCCGGGCTTGTGCAGGCTCCTTCTTAATGAGAGCTTTGCTTGAACGCTGAAAGGGTTGGCTGATTTCAGACGAGGTTGGATCGCAGCGACAACCCTGCGATAGCCAATGCGTGCTGAAAATCAACCCTGAAAGGGTTAGCGCCGCACATGCCTAACGCTTTCAGCGTTGCTATTCGTTTTTATGTTTCGATTCCCAGGGTTGTCGCTTGCGCTCCAACCCTGGGATAGCCATTCCTACTGTAATCAAACCCTGAAAGGGTTAGCGCCGCACATGCCTAACGCTTTCAGCGTTGCTATTTATTTTTATGTTTCGTCCCAGGGTTGTCGCAAAGCCTCCAACCCTGGGCTAGCGATTCCTACTGTAAACAAACCCGGAAAGGGTTAGCGCCGCACATGCCTAACGCCTATCAGCGTTGCTAT
>JAICGZ010000115.1 GCA_025922875.1 Pyrinomonadaceae bacterium | reverse complement strand
TTTCTTTGGGGGGTTTTTTCTCCCCCGGGCCACCTCGTGGTTGGGGGGGGCCGGGGCGCTGTTTTTTTCTCTAAAACCACAACCACCCCCACGGCGCCCCCGGCCCGCCGCACTCCAAGGAGGCGCTCAATTCCGCATTTCGCAATTGTGCATGCTAAGATCCGCCAAGATCTCGCAGAGGTAAAGTCCATGAAAAAATTATTTGCTTTAACCCTAACGCTTGTACTGTTTTGCTTTTCGGAGTGGCCGGCGTTCGCTCAGGACCAGACGGCCCAGCAACCGACGGCTGAAGAGCAGGAGAAGCAAAAGGCCGAGAGGGAAAAGAACGCCTACCGTCTGCTGGATCAGGTGATCGACGAAGCCCAGTCGCTTCGGCTCACGGAAAATCGTGTCCGCGTGCAGATAAATGCCGGCGACATGCTTTGGGATCAAAACCAGGGACGCGCTCGCTCGCTTTTTTCTATGGCTGCGGAGGGAGTCGCGGAACTCGGCCGAACCCAGACTCAGCCAGCGGATCGTCGTGAGTTTCAGCAAGGCGGTGGCCGGCCGCGTGGTCCACAGAACATGCGCTTTTTTCAATTGCGACAGGAGCTGGTCCTAGCTGCCGCTCGTCACGATTCCGCTCTTGCTTACCAATTGCTCGCAGCAACCAAACCGCCGCCGTCTGTGCAGAACACTGTCGATCAACGTGGTGCACGTCCGCAATTCGGTTCGGAAGAGAATCTGGAACAAATGTTACTCGGCAGGATCGCCGCGCTCGATCCAAAATTCGCTGCTCAAAACGCCGAACAGATGATCGACAAGGGACAGTTTCCCAGAACAGTTCCCGAAGTGATCAACCAACTCCGTGGCCAGGATTCCGAAGCTGCTGAAAAACTCGCCGACAAGACGGTGAAACGCATTCAAGCGGCGAATCTTTTAACTAACAACGAAGCAGCAGCATTGGCCCAGGCGCTACTAACACCTGGACCACGTCCACCTGCCGGCGAAGGCACGGCCGCGAAACAGCCAATTCAAGGCCGTGCACCGGCGCTCGAACAATCTGTTTACGTCGATCTTCTATCGAGCGTTATTGATGCCGCATTGAAAGCCACGCCACTTGCTCAACCCAATCAACGTAACGCAGCCAATCCACGTGGGCGCGCAGTTCCCGGAAGCGTTCGATCACAACCACCGACCGATGCACAAATCGAACAGGGCAACGCGCGTCGTTTGCTGATGGGGTTGCAGGTCGCGCTGCCATTCGTCGACCAGTATCTACCGGCAAAGGCCGCATCGGTGCGGCAAAAGATGTCGGAGATGGGCATGTCGACCACGTCTATAAACCTTGCTCAAACTTTCGGGCTCCAGGGAAATCCAACTGCTGATGCACTGCTCCAGGCTGCTGCCGTTGCGCCACCGCAAATGCAAGCGCGCCTCTATCAACAAGCCGCTTACAAGGCATTGGACGAAGGCGACACTCAACGTGCGCGGCAAATCGCGACCGATCACTTGTCAGAGAAGGCTCGTGAAATCCTGATGCAGCGAGTTGATTTTCGCGAAATGGCTAAGAAAGCCGAAAGCTCTCGCATCGAAGAAGTCAGACAAACGCTCGCGCGCATGCAAACGGATAATGAAAAGATCGATTTCTTAATTCAAGTGGCGAACGATTCTCAAAAGAGTAATCCGAAGCTGGCGGTCCAGTTGTTGGAAGAAGCGAAGCAAATGACGAGTCGTCGTGCGACCAGTTACCAACATTTTGAACAGCAACTAAAAGTGGCGCACGCGTTTGCCGCGCTAGATCCGGCGCGCAGTTTCGAAGTATTGGATCCGGGCATCAATCAACTCAACGAGTTGCTCTCAGCCGCGGCTGTGTTGAGTGGTTTCGAAATCAATATGTTTCGCGATGGAGAGATGTCGCTTCAGAGTGGAAACGGATTGACCTCCACCATCAATCGCTATGGTCAGGAATTGGCGCTACTTGCCCGAAGCGATTTTGAGCGTTCGGAAACACTGGCTGGACGATTTCAGTTTGCCGAGCCGAGGATCATGACTCGCATGGCCATCGTGCAGGGACTGCTTCAGGTAAGACCCGGGGGCGCGACACGGAATGTTTTCGGAAATGTTGGTGAGAGTTTCGTCATCAGACAAGACTAAGATTCAGCACTCGAAGATTAAGAAAGGTTCCCGCAAAGGCGCAAAGACGCGAAGACGACCTGAATCAAAGATGGCTTCGCGTCTTTGCGCCTTTGCGGGAGAAAAGAGATGAGCAAACAGATCAAGGGGGAGAAACCGGAAATTGCGCCAACCACGCCATACGATCCGAGCGATCCGGAGCAGGATCCGGCGCCCATTCCGTTGCCACCTGACACAGATTCGCAACCTAAAGCTCCGGTTCGCGAACCGGATCAGCCTCCACCAATCACCGATCCCTCCACGCCTGAACCAACCAGGCTTCGTCAGTAACCCCCGGTTAGAGGAGTCTTTGCTTGCTGGAATATCTACGTCTTCTGCTCTTCGCCAGTACTACGACTGCCATACTGCGATTTTTTCGCAGGATGGGATTTTTCGGTCTGTTCCTCATGAGCGCGCTCGATTCTTCGTTCCTCGTACTTCCCTTTGGAAACGACCTGCTGCTGGTAGCCCTCATCAGTTCCGATCGCGATAGCCCAATTTGGATTGGTTACGTGATTGTCTCGGCGATCGGCTCGGTGGTCGGCGTGTTTGTGATTGACTTGCTCATGCGAAAGACCGGAGAGAAGGGATTGGAACGTTTTCTCAGCCAGCAGAAAATCGAAAAGCTAAAATCCAAAATGGAGAACAAAGCCGGGGTGACCGTGTTCATCGCCACTCTCATCCCACCACCATTCCCGTTCACGCCGGCTGTTATGACTGCTTCTGCCTTGCAGTGTCCCAAACCAAAATTGTTCGCTGCGGTTTTTTTTGGCCGGCTCCTGCGGTTCGGTATCGTGGCGGTGTTAGCGCTCTACTTCGGGCGGCAGGTGATTGCGTTTGTAAACTCCGATGTCGTTACTTACATCGTTTACGCACTGATAGTAATCGCGATCATCCTCAGCACTTTGTCGTTGCTGCGCTGGTTCAAGAAAAACAAGACAGATAAAGACGAACCAGAAAAAGACGAACCCGAAAGCGTGCCCAACCCCTCTTCCTGAGGCGTTCTATTCGCTGCCTGTTATTAAATATTTTTGTGCTTTCTTGTGCCGTCTTGTGGCTAATTTCGTTCGCAATTCGAAATCCCTCCGTGTAGAATCCCCAGTCAAAAAAAAACCTCCTGAAAGGAACCCGCAGACCATGCCAGAGAAACGGGGCGTACAAGCTACGGACGAAGTCAAAGCAGAGTGGTCTACCGCATACAAGTTTTACCTTAGGGCGCCGGGCGATCGATTTGATAAGAAGAAGGATCGGACCGCACGCATCGATTATGTAGCCCAGGAAATGAAACTGACTCGAAAACAAGCCAAACGCCGCATCAGAAATTACGAAGCGTGGCAACGAAACATCAAGAAAGGTATCGTTCGCCCGTAGCTACAAAGAGGCACAAAAAGCACAAATCTTTCGTTGTGCTTTTTGTGCCTTTTTGTGGCAAAGGAGGTTAATGTGAGCTTTATTTATCAGCGCCGCCAATTGTGGCTGGGCGTCTTCTTTCTTCTTAGTGTGGGACTAGCGCTTATGTCGTGTACTGATAATCCCGATTCACTTTCAACCGCCGCTCCAGGCAGCAAAGAGGAGGCGGAAAAGTTTATTCAGGACGCTGAAAAGCGTTTGCTGGAACTGAACATCAAGGGGCAGCGCGCTGATTGGGTGAAGAGCACTTTCATCACTGACGATACGGAGGCCATTGCCGCCGAAGCCAATGAAAGGCTGATTGGGGCAACAACCGAACTCGCCGAACAGGCACGCAGATACGAAAACCTTGATCTCTCACCTGAGCTCAAACGCAAACTCAAACTACTCAAGCTTTCGCTCACTCTGCCTGCGCCAAAAGACCCGGCGGAGCGCACCGAACTCACAAAGCTTACCGCGGCGATGGAAGGCGATTATGGCAAGGGCAAGTACTGTCCTGAAGGTGATAAAGGAAAATGCCTGACGCTACCTGAGATCGAGCAGATTATTGCGACCAGCCGCGATCCTGAAGAGTTGAAGAGAATGTGGTTGGGCTGGCACCAGATCGCCGTACCAATTCGCAAAGACTACGTGCGCTTTGTCGAGCTCAGCAACAAGGGCGCGAAAGAGATGGGCTTCAAAGACACAGGCGCAATGTGGCGCTCGAAGTACGACATGGAGCCTGATGCCTTCGCTGCCGAGATGGAGCGGTTGTGGCAACAAGTCAAACCTCTCTACGATTCGCTTTACACCTACACGCGGCGCAAACTTTCCGAGAAGTATGGCAAGGAAGTGGTTCCCGAAGACAAACCGATACCCGCGCACCTGCTCGGAAACATGTGGGCCCAGTCGTGGGGAAACATCTATCCGCTGCTTGCTCCGGCAAATGCAGATCGCGGTTACGATCTGACGGCGATTCTAAAAGCGCGAAACACCGATGAGAAACAGATGGTGCGCTATGGCGAAGCCTTCTTCACTTCGCTTGGCTTTGAACCACTGCCGTCGACATTTTGGGAGCGCTCGTTGTTCAAACAGCCCGCGGATCGCGAAGTCGTCTGTCACGCGAGCGCCTGGGACATCGATTACGAAAAAGACGTGCGACTGAAGCAGTGCGTCCAGATCAACGAGGAAGACTTTTCCGTCGTGCACCATGAGCTGGGCCACAACTATTATCAAATGGCTTATTCCACTAAGCCTTTTCTTTTCCGCGACAGCGCAAATGATGCTTTTCACGAGGCTATCGGCGATACGGTCGCACTCTCAGTGACGCCGCCGTATCTGAAGCAACTGGGTTTCATTGACAAGGTGCCGGATCCGAGTGCGGACATCGGGTTCCTGCTGGATCGCGCTCTCGACAAGATCGCGTTTCTGCCGTTTGGTTACCTCGTGGACCAGTGGCGTTGGAAAGTCTTCTCGGGCGAGATTGGACCAAACGATTACAACAAGGCGTGGTGGGAGTTGCGGGAGAAATACCAGGGAGTGGCGCCGCCGGCGCCGCGCAGCGAACAGGACTTCGATCCGGGTGCGAAGTATCACGTCCCGGCAAACACGCCTTACGCCCGTTACTTCCTCGCGGCGATTCTACAGTTTCAGTTTCACCGCGCGTTGTGTCGCGAAGCGGGTTTCAGTGGTCCACTCTACCAGTGCTCTATTTATGGAAATAAGAAGGCCGGGGAAAAACTAAAGACCATGCTGGCCATGGGTCAAAGCGAGCCCTGGCCGGTGGCGTTGAAGGCGATGACCGGCGAAGAGAAGATGGACGCGACGGCGATCATCGATTACTTCGCGCCACTCAAGTCGTGGCTTGACGAGCAGAATGGGAAAAAAACTGAATAGGTCCTCCAGGTCATAAAGGACCTAAGATCAGCGTGCTACAGGAGTAATGCTGCGGTCTCGGACTACATAATGTGGGGTTCGAAGTTCAGTGACGATCTGCGCGGTTTGAAACTTGCGCAGGACTTCGGGCGGCCACACGCGATGCGATTTGCCTTCGCGGACGGTCGCGTTGTTGACTCGCATAAACTCGGCAGTCGAGGGCACCGACGTTCGAGGATTCACGAGTAAGTATTTGAGAGTGCGGGGTTTCGCTAACGGAAACTCCAGCGCGAGGGTTTGATTCTTTTGAGCTAGTACTTTCATTGGCACCTTTGTTGAACTAGGATTAACGCCTGTCCAATCTAAAAGAAGTGCCAATCGGCTCCGGATTCCAGTGTTGCGGTTAAAAAAATAAGGGCGCCGAATTGGCGCCCTTATCTGGTTTGGTGTTTATCACTTAGTTTCGCCGCCAGCGGTCGTTCCAACGACCTCGCCGTTGATAGGCGAAACGCTGAAAACCCTCACGGTAACCTTGTTCAAACGCATTACGGAAGACCTGCTTGTATCGTCCCTTGTTGCCGAAGTCGTTGTCGTATCCTTCGGTTGCGTTTCTCCAGTAACGTGAACGTTGCGGGTTGTAGCTCTGACCGCGCTGTGCGTCAGCGGCACCCACGCTCATACCGTAACTGTAGCCGCGTTCACGGGCTATTTGCAGCCCGTATCTGCGTTCATATCTGTCTTCGCGACGGTCCCATCGATCATCACGGCGGTCCCACCGATCATCACGACGGTCCCTCCATTGCGCCTGAGCGGTGGAACTGGCAACTGTTATGAGTCCGAACAGTAGGAAGAAAGCCAGTAAATATCCGCCAAATTTTTTACTCGAGTAAGCTAGTTTCATCTGAAAACCTCCCTTGGCGGAGGTTTTGGCAACTAGCATGCCTCAAGAGTTAGGTGAGTGATTCTGCTGGAATTTATCGAAGATTCATACTATTTCGTGCGATGTTTCACGCAAAGCCGCAAAGAATGCAAAGACGAGTTAAATTCTTCTTTGCGCCTTTGCACTCTTTGCGTCTTTGCGCGAAATTATGCCGGTCGCTGTAGGTAGGATCGCAGCTCGGGTCGAGTCGCCTTGCGCATCAACGCAGCCTTCGCTTTCCATTCCATCGCGCGACTCAGTTCCACTAGAAAGCGCGTCTCACCGGATTCGAATGAAGCGATAGGTGCGCCATCATGGTAGAGGATTCTGTTGCTCGTGTGCGCTGTTATGCGACTGCCTGGAAGAATGATGCCGGCGAGGTTCAAGGGATCGGCGGCACTCACGGAAATCAAACTCTCCTGAGCGCCGGCGCGACGAATAGAACGAAGCATTCCAATCGCGTCGGGAAGAGCAAACTGTTCACCTGAAATCCCACCAACAAAACGACCGCCGCGAATATCGCCGCGCGCTTCCAATCGATGGTAGACGCGCAACAACACGCGCCACGGCAACGCTATTCCTTCACGCTCCAACAGCCGCTTGAAAACTACACCGTAGCGCTTGAGAAGCGACCACGCCACCTCTTCAGTCAACGCTGGATCGATCGAGTTTTGATTTGTGTTATTGCGTTGCAGGATGGACCAGCGACCAGCGCTTGCCATGTCATAAACCGGCTGGCGATGTTTGCGGCGCGAGGCTGCCTGCGTCTTGCGGCTTCCCGGTGTCAACAACGCGCGCAGCCCCGCGAAGCTGTCGGAAACGACGATTCCATTCGCAACCAGTTCAGCCAGTGCTTCCTCAACCTGGCTGCGTAACAATTTCGTGTTCTCAACAATGTCCGTAAAGAACGACGCGCCGCGTGACATTAAATACTCATAGACCAGCTGCGTCGTTGTTGAAAACTCTGAAAGCGGCATCGGCGCCGGCTGTGGAAACACCGAACTCCAGAGGGCAAAATTCTTTCTGCGCAAGAGCGCGATGGGAGTGTTTCGCACAGGGCCCGATCCGCGACTTCGTTCGCCGCTTTCCACCGCCGCCGAGCGCGCTAACGGAGTTAGACGTGCCCAAACCACTTCACCCGACAAACACAGTGCATCGAGCCAGGTCGGGTCGTACTCAACCATGCGAGCGGGCAGGAGTTCGCCTTCCCATGCCGCCGCCGGCGCTTCGACACCTTCGAGTTGCTCGATGATCGCTCGTAAACTTTCCGGCCCTTCCATCTGATGATCCGGCGCGACTTTTTGCCAGGCAAGGAGGAAGCGCATGAAGTCGGTGGTTGCAACGGGCTCGATCTCCTGTCGCAGCCGGTTCAGGGTGTAACTATGAATGCGCGCGAGCAGGCGGCGCGCACTCCACTCGATCTGCGTTCCGCCCGGCGTGAACTGACCACGAATTACAAAACCTTCGGCTTCGAGTTTTAGCAAAGCGGTTTCGATCTCGAGCTTGCTCAAGCCTGATGATTCAACTAACTGCAAGACTGTTACAGGTCCCAAGCCTTCCAGTCGTCCACGAATGATCTCAACCAGAGCGTCTTCAGAACTCCACGTCATTCGTGAGACACTTTCCGGCGCCACGATTGGCGGCTCCAACGTAGCCGTTGAATAAACCACGTTGATCTGCGGCAAGCGCTCAGCGGCAACCCACAACCGCTTTCCTGTTTCAGTGCTCAATACCGCCGCACGCCGATCGGCATTCAACTCGGCAAAGAATTCTCGCCAACCAGCTCCTTCTTCTTCAGTCAGGAAACCAAGTTCAACTAACGCATCGTGAAGTTCGTCCGCGTTACGCGGCTCCGGCCAAACTTCCTCACGCACGCGATCGATCGCGGCCTGATCGAGTTTACCCATGTCGCTGGCGGTCTGAGGGTCGAGCCAACGTCTCTGAAACACCGCACGTGTGCGGCGTTCTTCAAGCGGCGCATCGTCGAGGTATGCATAAGGCCGCGCGTTGAGTATTTCCTGTGACAAAGGCGAGGCCTCGATCACGTCACGAGCAAAGAGGTTCTTCTCGTTTCGCTCAATCGACGTCAATAGATGCTCCAGACCATCAACGTCCATCGCCTCTTCGAGACAATCTTTGACTGTCTGCTCGACCAGCGGATGCGAGGGAATCTCGCGCTCGCCCGAAGGTAAGTTTTCAGCACATGCAACCTGATCCGGGAAAAGCGCCGTAAGCAGATCCTCTGCGTCCATTCGCTGCAACTGAGGCGGAATCTTCCTGCCACCGCGGCGCCGCAATACGGCCAGCGAGCGCGTGACGTTCCAACGCCAGCGAATATTCCACATCGGCGCGTCCAGCAAAGCCTGGCACAAAAGCTGGCGCACCGTTTTCGAGTTCAGGTAATGAAACACTTCGTCGAGCGGAAAACTGTGCGTTGGCCCAAGGGAAAGCACGATGGCATCTTCAGTCGCAGCCGCCTGTAATTCGAAGTTGAACTTACGGCAGAACCGTTTCCGCAACGCCAGACCCCAGGCGCGATTCAAACGACTTCCGAAAGGTGCATGCAGCACCAACTGCATGCTGCCGCTGTCGTCAAAAAATCTTTCGAGGACGAGGTTGTCCTGCGACGGCATCACCCCCAAAACAATCTTCGCCCCAGCCAGATACTCGACAATCTGCTCCGCCGCCGAACTGGAAACCCCAACCTCCTCCGTAAGCCATCTGAGCGCCGGTTCTAAATTCACTCTGGATCCGCGCAAATCCGGCTCGATCTCCGCGTCATCCGTGTTACTGATTTCGACTCGCGCCGCCACCTCTTCTCGCAAACGCGAAACAGACACCGACAACTCATGTGTTCGCGCAGGCGCCTCACCTAACCAAAATGGAATCGATGGCGGTTGACCGTGCGCATCCTCGACCCGCACCTTTCCCTGCTCCACTCGCAGCACGCGCCATGAAGTATTTCCGAGTTGAAAGATATCTCCCTGCAAGCTCTCGATAGCAAAGTCTTCGTTCACCGACCCGATAACAAGCTCGCTCGGCTCGAGTACTACTGCATAGTCCGCGGTGTCGGGTATCGCGCCGCCAGAAGTGATAGCAGCTAATCGAGCGCCTCTTCGCCCACGCAGCCGCTGATTGACGGCGTCGTGGTGGAGGTAAGTCGACCGGCGGCCGCGTTTGGTTGTGAACCCTTCTGCGAGCATGCGCACAATCGCGTCAAACTGCTCGCGTTCCAGGTTGCGATAAGGATAAGCATCTCGAATCATCCCGAATAGATCATCTTCGCTCCACTCGTCAGCGGCGACTGCCGCGACCACTTGCTGGGCCAGAATGTCGAGAGGCCGCTCTGGTATTTCCAAACGATCGAGTTCGCCGCGCCGTACCGAATCTACAATCGCTGCACATTCAACCAACTCATCACGAGAAAGTGGAAAGATCCTGCCTTTTGGAAAACCTTCGACGGTGTGGTTCGAACGGCCGACACGTTGGAGGAAGCTGGCGATGGAACGAGTTGAACCGAGCTGGCAAACGAGGTTTACGTCACCGATATCGATTCCGAGTTCGAGCGAAGCAGTCGCGACCAGCGCACTCAATTCGCCCGACTTGAGCCGCTGTTCGGCCATTAGACGCTGTTCACGAGCGAGACTGCCGTGGTGTGCGGCGATGTTCTCGTCGCCAATACGCTCACCCAGATGACGCGCTACACGCTCTGCCAGGCGACGCGTGTTCACAAAAACGAGGGTGGTGTGGTGCTGTCGAATTAGTTGGGCCAATCGATCGTAGATTTCGTCCCACACTTCTCCGGACATCACCGCCTGCAAAGGCGACTCTGGCAGCTCGATCGCGAGATCGAGTTTTCTTGTATGGCCGCTGTCGACGATGGCGCAGTCAGGAGTGTTGTTCTCGTTGATATTTCTGGTACCTACCAGGAATCTCGCCACCTCTTCAATCGGACGCTGGGTGGCTGAAAGACCGATGCGAATCAGGGAAGAATTGCCGTTTATGTTCGCGTGTTGGCGGACGAGTTGTTCGAGCCGCTCGATTGAAAGCGCCAGGTGAGAGCCGCGCTTGTCACCCACCACCGCGTGAATCTCGTCGAGAATCAGCGTTCGCGCCGTTTCCAGCATACGGCGGCCGCCCTCGCTGGTTAACAAAATATAGAGCGACTCGGGAGTAGTGACGACGATGTGCGGCGGGCGCTTCGTCATCGCCGTGCGTTCAGCAGCGGGTGTGTCGCCGGTGCGCACCAGAGTCCGAATGTTAACTTCGGGTAATCCGAGAGCTTTCAGTTCGGTTTGAATACCTTCGAGTGGTACCTGGAGATTGCGTTGCACGTCATTGCTGAGTGCTTTCAATGGCGAGACGTAGATAACGTGCGTGGAGTCGTCGAGTTTTCCTTCAACGCCGAGCCTGACGAGGTCATCAATTGCGGAAAGAAAAGCTGCCAGAGTTTTTCCGGAGCCGGTGGGCGCCGCGATCAGCGTGTGACGTTGTTTCTTGATCTCGGGCCACGCTTTTGATTGCGGCTCGGTGGGCGCAGGAAAGCTCCGTGCAAACCAGCGCGTGACTGCTGGATGGAAAATTTCCAGGTTCATAGGGAGAAGTATTATACTCGCGCGCCCGAGTCTTGCATAGCTGAATCACAAGCCCAACCATGAAACAGAATCCGTCTTTTATCCGTGTAATCCGTGTCCCCTACTCGAATTGTTTTCGGAATTGTTCGAACTGTTCTTTCAGTTTCTCAACTTCCGCAGCCAGTGCTTCGACCTTTTCTTCCAAACTCGAGCGACGCGATGAAATTGATGTAGCAACGCGCTCGCTTTCCGCCGCCAGCGCTTCGAGATTTATCTCGCCTGAAAGCAGGTGCGCGAAACGGCCTTCCTTTTGACCCGGCTGACGTGGCAAGCGCGCGACGAGGGACTCAGGTTCACGCGAGATGAGCCCATTCAGAGTTTCCTCAACCTCTTCCAAACTGGAAAACTCGTGAAGCCTTGAAGCGCTGCCGCGCAACTCTCCCAGCGTCTGCGCGCCACGCAACATCAGCACGCACATCAACGCGGTCTCCGCGTGGTTCAAGTGCATCACTTCGGGCATCACGTGCTTGTACTTCGGCACGCGACTCGTGCTGCCGTAAAAGACGTACGTGAGGTTCTTCTCGCGCAGGCTTTCCAGCGCCGCAGCAACCTGGTTCTCGGAATATGAAGTGACTGGATGCCTGTTGTTCTTCTGATTGCACGCGAGTGTCAGGGCGTTGAGCGTCAATGGATAGTATTCAGGTGTAGTCACCTGCTTCTCAATCAGCGACCCCAACACACGCGTCTCGATATCAGTTAGCAATGTTCCCATCCGAAAGGTTATTTCCCGCAAAGGCGCAAGGCTACCCTTTGCATCTTTTGCGCCTTTGCGGGAAAAATGTTTTAGAGTTTATTGATCGTCGTCGATGCTACTGGAACCTTGTCCCGGCCCACGTGGTTCAGAGCTACCTACGCTGAGGTTGTCGAAATTCAGCGCCGCATTGAACAACAGGAAAAACTCGCCCTGCGTTTGATGTCGCCACATCGGATTGGTCGCAAACATCACCACGTGCCCTCGACCAACCGGTACGTCAACAATCGCTGGTCGATTTGCCAGCTCATTCGCACCGGCGAGCATGCCGCTGATGAGAAGGTTCTTTTCATCAGACACAAAACGCAGCACAACGCGCGGCCGCAACTGTGGCGGCACGTAGAACGGACTCTCGCGTTGCTCCTGGTCCGTATCCGGCCGGTTCGCCGAATCGGCAGGTCGCGGCTGCGGCATTGCCTGAATTACATCCGGATCGTTGACGCCACCGCGTCCTGACGCGCGCGATGCACCAGCGCCACCTCCTTGCCCGCCACCGCCGCCTCCACCACCGAAGCCACCACCGCCGCCTCCCGTTGCTACCTGGAACAGCGGCGACTGGTTGAAGTAGATCGGTAGACCGGCATCGTAGCCATAAGCAATCGGACTCTTTCTATCAGAGAACGTTCCGTTATAAATGGAACCGCGAGCCCGGAGCTTGTCTGCCGGCTGAATGGAGACGCCAGTCGTGATGCCGTAGTCAATCGGTATCTGAGAGACGCTGTTGCCTATCGTGATGAACAAGCCGCCTTCCTCAATGAACTTCTGAAGGTTAGCTACCCCCGTGACTGTCATTCCGCCACGAATGTCGTCCGATTGATCGGGTGATTTGGCGAAGTTTGGCGTGATGGCCGACGCTTTCCACGGAATGGGTTCTCCACGTCTCGGTATACCGTTGACGATCGTCTGGGCCGAGCCACCGACGGGCGGAAAGATCAACACATCAAACTTCTCGCGCAAATTCGGCGTGTTGCGAATTACGTGATCGGAGATGTACGTGTAAGGAATTTGCAGCCGGTCAAACTCGATGCGGTACCAGCCTTCGTTTTGCGTGTTGGTCCAGGTGTGAATGATGGCGATGCGCGGCACCGCCAGTTCGTGAGTTTTCACATCCGGCAGTTTGTCGACCCCGATCGCCTTTAACCCAAGCTCAGTTACAGCCGACTCCAATCGTCTGCGCAGATCCTGAGGATTGCCGTCCCTTTTCAAAATAAACGAGCCGGTGTTGAATTGCTGCTCGCCGATCTTGAACGAGTCTTCGGCGGCGCTCATCTTCACGTCTTTCAACTTGAAGCGAAGCGTCGCGAGCGTGTTGTCAGTGTTGTGATTGATGACATAAGCGATCGATGACTCGGGACCGGTAAGCTGTCCGACAACTTTTGCGTCTGCGGTTAGCAGAGTCGCAGGCGCATCGAGGACGCTCTTGTCTACTACGCGCACGGTCTTAACGTTTCGCATGGCTCCCATTGTCCAGCCCGTGTCGTCGTAGGGAGACGGATCGTTGACGTTGTAATACTGCGTGTCGAGCAGCATGTCGGCCATGCGCGAATACGGTTGGTCCATCCTGACGATGTAGGAACCGGCAGGATATTTCTGGTCCTTAACGCTGAATTCTTTCGTCGCGCGATGGACTTCAATTCCCTGCATCCGCAGCAGATTCACCATATCGGCGGCCTCAACCGGACGCGGCGTGTCGCCGGGAATGATGTAAGCAGCCGGACCTTCATTCGACGCCTTCGCGATAGCTCGTTTGCTCTTGAGATAGAAGTTATTTAGAAAACGCTCCTTCTCCCGCGCGACGAAGTTCATGGCGAAGAGGATCGCCGACTGTTGCATGTTGACGTTGTTGCGCAGCGACCACTTGACACGCGGAAACGGCGGGTTCGGCCGGTACCAAACGCGCGATGTCTGGTTCGCACCCAGGGTTCGGTCGCGTGTGTCGGCGCCGCCGTTACCGAAAGTCTCGTAGAAACGCCCGATCGAGTTGTGTCCGGTCGCGATGTAGAGCATGTAATTCGGCGCCCAGCCGTCATAAAAACCGTGCGTCCAAACGCCGGGAACACCGCGCTTCGTCATCTCTTCGATTTCGTGATAGGCGAGTATCTGAAACTCGTCGATCGCGAGGGGATCGAGCCAGGCGTTGTATGGACCGGTGCCGGTCATCGTGTAGAGATAAGGCACTGATTCGTGCAGGTCGTGAAGCACGGTCGGGTGATACTCAAGAAACGTTCGCATCTGGTTGCGCGTAAGAGCCAGGGCCATTCCGAGGCTGTCGCGGTTATTGTCGTGCGCGACGTATTTGCCCCAGTAAAGTAGTGAGGGCGCCGGTTTGCCAGGATTTGCCTTGCGATAGTTGTAAAGATCGACCATTCGATCACGGCCGTCGACTTCGAGCGCCGGAGTGATCATCACGATCATGTTCTTGCGAATGTCTTCGATGAACGGCGAATCCTCCACTGCCAGGCGGTAGGCCATCTCCATCAGCATTTCCGGCGAACCAGTTTCAGGAGAATGTATCGCCCCTGAGGCCCAGTAAAACGGCTTCCCTTCCGCTACGAGCGCGTGCGCTTCTGTCTCGCTGATCTTCCTCGGGTCCGCAAGCTTTGCGGTTATCTCTTTGTAGCGATCGAGTTTGGCGAGATTCGCTTCATCGCTAACCAGCACGAGCATTTGCTCGCGGCCCTCTTCGCTCTTTTCCGGTGCGATAAGCACGCGCACACGCGGCGACGCTGCTGCCAGCTCGCGGAAGTAACGGTAAAGATCTTTCGTGTACGTGAGCTTGTTTGGCGTGCCGATAACGTATCCCAGGACCTTCTCCGGCGATGGCACTTTGTCAGACAGCGGCAAGTGATCGACGAGCTCCGTCATGAAGTACTTCTCGGTCGTGTACTCGGCGATCTTTGCGCCGTAAGCCGTGTCGAGCGGAGACTTTGGTGTGGTGTACTTCGGATTTACAGCCGCGGGTTTAGCGCTAGTCGAGGTTGTCGCGGCCGTTGACGGTTCTGAGTTATTGCGTGCTTCGGTTTGTGCGAGCGCTGAAGTAGTGACAAACACTACAAACACAAAAGTAGCGAGCACCCTTCGGAGTCCTGAGGACATGATGTTCTCCTTCGTTAAGGTAGGCCTGAATCCGTGTAGATCTTTTATCAGATCCGTCTAATCCGCGGCGCAACGAAATCCCGAAATCATCCAGCGCTCATGGGCATGGAAGAAGTTTCGGTATGTCGATCTGATATGTAACTGCGGCGTGGCAAACGAGCCGCCACGCAAAACTTTTTGATTGACGAACCACTTGTCGTTGTATTCATCAAACTCGGATTTGAATCCGGGATAAGGCACGTAATCGGACGTCGTCCACTCCCACACGTCGCCAATCATCTGCTGGCAGCCGTAAGTGCTCGCGCCATCCGGAAAAGCACCTACGGGCGCAACCGACCATAAACCATTCTCGAAAAGATTTGTCTTGCCGCTGCTGGGGCTGCCGTCGCCCCAGGGAAATGCGTTTTTGACTTTGCGGCGGGCATCATAACACGCCGCCTTCTCCCATTCGCCTTCGGTCGGCAGTCGTTTGCCCACCCATTTCGCGAATGCTGACGCTTCGAAGTAGCTGACGTGGGAAACGGGTTCGTCTTTCCTGCTCGAGGCGGGATGAAGACCGGAAAAATCCCGAATCATCCATTCGCCATCGTGCAGTTCCCAGTACAACGGTGCGCGCCACTGTTCGCGGTTGACAGTCTCCCAACCCTCCGAAAACCACCAGCGGAAATTTTGATAACCACCGTCACTAATAAATTCGAGAAACTCTCCGTTGGTGACCGGGGCTTTGTCGATGGCGTAGTCCTGGAGAAAAACTTGATGAGCGGGCTTCTCATTGTCAAAAGCAAACTGCCCAGAGGTCTGGTAGCCGAGCAAAAAGAGGCCGCCTTCAATTTCAGCCATTCCTTCCACCCTGGCTGACGACTTGGGCAAGGGTTTCATCGGCGCGTCAAATTGATCGCACAGGAGATGCTTGATGTCGTAAACAAGCAACTCCTGGTGTTGCATCTCGTGCTCGAGACCGAGCCTCACCAGCGACCGCACGGTTTCGGCGTTTGGCAACGTGTCGAGCGATTGCAAAAGTTTCAGTACCTGCTCATCGACGTGATTACGGTATGCAATGGTTTCTTTGACAGTCGGGCGCGACTTTGTGCCGCGCTTCGGACGCTCGATTCGCTCGCCAAATCCTTCGTAGTAAGAATTGAAGTAAAAAAGGTAGTCGTCGGAATAGACTCGATAGCCCGGCTTATGCGCTCGCAGGACGGTTTCGAAAAACCAGGACGTGTGACCGATGTGCCAACGAGGCGGACTCATGAAGTCAGCCGTCTGAATGACGTAGTCCTCGATTTCGAGCGGCGCGACGATTAGCATCGTGCGCGCTCGGACCTGTGTGTAGAGATCGGCTATGGAAACGGTCTCCGGCCCGGTAAAGTCGCGTATTGTTGAAGCCATGATTTTGATTGAAGCAATAATACTCCACAGACTAAATCTGTGGAATCGGTGGATTGGTCACCACGATTGAGCGGGGGCCAGAGGGGTGAACGCGACCGATTATCTTTGCTTGCGGATAGCTTTTACTAAGAGCAGCCAGTAGAGCCTCAGCCTTATCTTCCTTGACGGAGATCAGCATTCCACCGGCAGTTTGGGGATCGAACAGCAGTTTAACGAGATTTTGATCAACCGTAGCGCCAATCTCGATATCCGCACCGACATATTCGCGATTTGTCTTGTCACCACTAGTCAGCATTCCCGCGGAGGCCAGTTCGAAGGCGCCCTGCAGCAGCGGAACCGCGTTGGCATCAATTTCAATAGTGACTTTGCTCGCCCGCGCCATCTCCCACGCGTGACCCAGCAGCGCAAAACCTGTCACATCAGTGGCACCCTTTACGCCAAACTCGCGCATTGCTTCAGCGGCATACTTGCCGGGCGTCAACATCGTTTCTACGGAGGCGGCGACAACGTGTTGCTCCGCGCGCGCGTTCTTGATCCCAGTGGAAATCACTCCTGTACCTACCGGCTTGGTCAGAATTAGAACGTCGCCGGCGCGTGCACCGGAATTAGTCGCAACTTTGTTTGGATCGATGATGCCAGTGACTGAATATCCAAACATGATCTGCTGGTTATCTACGCTGTGACCACCAATCAAAGTGACGCCATACTTGTTTATCGTCTCGATTCCGCCGCGCATGATCTCGCTCAGGATCGCAGGATCGACGCCTTTCTTCGGAAAACATGTGATAGCCATTGCGGTGATCGGCGTCCCGGCCATTGCCCACACGTCGTTGATAGAATTGAGCGCGGCGATACGGCCGTAGTCGTACGGGTCGTCGACGATAGGAGTAAAGAAGTCGAGCGTCTGCACCAGCGCAAGGTCGTCGCGGAGGCGGTATACTCCGGCGTCGTCGGCTGTATCGAAACCGACAATCAGGTTTGGATCGACAGGTTGTTTAGGTAGCCCGCTCAAAACTTGAGCGAGTAAGCTCGGGCTAAGCTTCGCCGCTCAACCAGAACACGAAACCATCTCCGTCAGACGCATCGCCATCACCTCCTTCCCATCTTGATAATCATGTAAATCCTGTAAAATGCTGAACCATACACACGCTGCCGCAGGAGGTTTTCGACTATGAGGTTTCCGCTTCTGCTCGTCAAGCCACCGCAGCCGACTACTTAAGAGGAGTTGCTTGCCAAAACGACGAATCATCCGTATTGGACCTGCCGGCTGGTCGTATAAAGACTGGGAAGGCGTGGTCTACCCGCAGAAACCCGGCAAGTCGTTCGATCCACTCGAATACCTTGCGCAGTTCTTCAATACGATTGAGATCAACAGCAGTTTTTACCGGCCGCCTACACCTTCCACAACTAAATCCTGGGTGAATCGTGTCGCCGCAAATAAGGAGTTTGCGTTTACGGCCAAGCTGCACCGTGTGTTCACACACGAACGCGGCAAAGCGACCGCGGAGGATGAAAAGGCCTTTCGCGAGGGCATAGACGTGCTCGCTGAGCAAAACAAGCTCGGCTCCCTGCTACTCCAGTTTCCCTGGTCCTTCAAAAACACCGCCGATGAGCGCGTTTACCTCGCCAAGCTCCTCGAACAATTTTCCGATTATCCACTCGTGGTGGAAGTGCGCCATACATCATGGAACAACGAAGAAGTTTATGAGTGGTTTGAAGAGCGTGGCGTTGGGGTTTGTAATATCGATCAACCGGTGTTTGCAAAATCAATTCGCCCCGCGGCCGTAACGACCTCGCCGGTCGGCTACGTGCGGCTTCATGGAAGGAACTATCAAAACTGGTTTCGCGACAAGGCGCCTCGTGATGAGCGTTATAACTACCTCTATTCGCTCGATCAGCTGGAGCCTTGGATTGTGCGAATCAAGGAAGTCGCGAAACAGACTCGCGAAACATATGTGATTACTAACAATCACTTTCGCGGACAAGCAGTGGTTAACGCGGTCGAGATCAAAGCAGCACTAACAGAGGAGCCAGTGCCTGCGCCAGAACCACTCTTCAAGGTTTATCCTCGGCTGAGCGACTCGGCAACACCGTTAGATCCAGACAAGTCGCCGGCGCTGTTTAATTAACCTGCTTTCCCGTTACGTTTGCGCGCTCTATTA
>JAICGZ010000114.1 GCA_025922875.1 Pyrinomonadaceae bacterium | reverse complement strand
CAAGCACGAAACAACTACCCGCCAACGCCGCAACTTCCGCAACTCCGAACATCTTGCCCCGGCGCGAGCTTAGAAACTCGCTGAACCGAGCGCCATAAGTGCGGTTTGAAGATCGCGGTTCTGCTTTTAGTTCTGCATTCATCTTGGAACCTCGCTGCCCGCGCTGCGGTCGACTTCCGCAACGCTCTCATTCGCATAGCCGGGGCGCGACCGGTAAATCACAAAGAGCTCATATTCAGTTCCGGTTTCACCACGACCTTTTTGCAGGTTCTGGTTTCGCAGTTCCGCTTCAAAAATGCCTTCCTTATGCATCGCCGAGATCATCTCGCTGATGGTCGAGGAGTTTTTAGCAAAGACGGCCAGATCCAATTGGGCAATGGTTTGATTCGATTGCCTGGTCACATCCCGCACAGCGATGCGTGAAACCCTGACACTGCCTGGCAGCGACGACTCGAGATCGGCGAGCAATCGCGACCACGAGAACGCTTTCCGATCGACCAATTCGTGAGCGGCTGGAAGCGCTTGTTGCTGGTCGGGCGTGAACGAGTTTTTCATCTGCTGGGCCGCCTGCAGCAACCCATGTTCACGTTGCTTTAGCGAATTGATTTCTGCTTCTGCGGCACGAGCTTCCTGATTAGCTTTCGTGGTCTGACGCACCACCACAATCAAACCGATGAGCGAGACAAAAAGAACGATCGCGGTCAAAGCCCACGGAAGAATTCGATTATTAAACGGTTTTGAGGCCAGGTTGAGACTATTATTCACTCGAGAAATTCCTTACCGAAAAACCCTCTGGGCGGGCCGGGCTGGAGAAGCATACACGCCCTGAGGAACCATCGCAAACGCCGGAAGATTTACACGCCCCAGCCCGATCCCGGTTTCAGAAACTCTTTTTAACAGGTCCCTATAGGACCTATTAACCTTTCCACAGTCCCTGCGCTATAATCACCCAACCCAATTTACTCTTAATTTACTGCGATGGAAGTACACTCATTAGAAAAATCGGCTGTGGGCACTTGTTGCGACCCCGTCGAGAACAGAACGGTGGGGCGGGTCGCGATTGCGAGTTTGCCCACCGAGTGGGGAGATTTTCAGATCGCAGCTTACCGTTCACTGACGACAAATGAAGAGTTCGTCGCTCTCTTCAAGGGTGAGATGAACCGCGATGTACCGACGTTGGTCCGCATTCACTCCCAGTGTCTCACTGGTGATGTCTTTGGCTCGACCAAGTGCGATTGCGGCCGTCAGCTACACCACACCATGCAGATGATCGAGCAGGAAGGCCGGGGCGCGATTGTTTACCAGCAGCAGGAAGGTCGCGGCATAGGCATCGTAAACAAGATCCGCGCCTACGCTCTTCAGGATCAGGGAGCTGATACAGTCGAAGCAAATGAAAGGCTCGGTCTCGCGGTCGATTTACGAGATTATCGCCAGTGTGCCGAGATCCTTTTCGACCTCGGCCTGTGTCGCGTAAAGGTCATCTCAAACAATCCTCTGAAACTTCGCGCGCTGGAAGAGGCCGGGTTGAAGATCGTGGAACGAGTTTCCATCGAGGTTGATTCCTCGGAAGACGCAGCGGGCTACCTGCGCACGAAGAAAGAGAAACTCGGACACCTGCTCAATTTGAAGAGGTGAGTATCCACAGATTACACGGGTCGATCTGCGTAATCTGTGGATGGATCTACGGCTTGCTTCTCAAATCCTTGATCGTTCCCTTGATGCGCTCTGCATCGGCTGCTTTTGGATCCAGTTCCAAGTACTTCTCCAACTCGTCAGCAGCCTCCTTGTTCTTTTTCGCGTTCATGTAAAGACCACCAAGGTACCTGTGGGCGAGGGCGAGGTTCTCACCGCCGTTAGCGATGGCTGCTTCAAACTCCTTTTCAGCTTCGTCTAATCGCTTGAGACTGATCAACGTGAGTCCAAGGTAGTAGTGGCCGGTTGGTCCGGGACTCTTCAACTCCAGTGCTTTGCGCAGGTGCGACTCGGCTTCCTCCGCCTTTTTCTGATTGAAGCGCGCGATTCCGAAATTGAGGTGTGCTGTTGCATCGTTGGGTTTCAGTTTGAGCAACGCGTCAAACGTTTCACCCGCTTTGTCCCATTCCCTCAGGATTATGTATTGCGCGCCAAGCTCGCTAAGTGCAACCGAAAAGTTTGGATGAGCTGCAACCGCATCACTGAGAAACTGAACGGCGGCTTTGGGATCGTTCTTCCGTGCCGCTGCCGTACCTTTTTGATAAAGATTGAGGGCCTTCTCAGGTACCCCGGCAAAAGCAGGATTGGACGAATCGACTTTTAGCTTGAGGTGAATAGCCACCTGGATGCTGCGACCCCCACGGCTGACTTCACGATCGATGTTTACTGGTTCGCGGGCCTTCTCAAACTCGGGACCGGCATCGACAACGATGGTGTACGGGCCGGCCGGAAGACTGGTAAACCGGAAAACACCATCCTGATCCGCAACAGTAGAGTTGTTTCCGAAATTGCTTACGCTTTCCAAACTGACCTTAACACCCCTGCCGCTTACAGACTGCCCCGAGGGGAAATACACGCGGCCCTGGATCATGTTGTTGCCTTCGCCGCTTGCGATGCCGCGTGAACTTCCCACTGCCTGCGCACTAGCGGAAACCGCGGATAACGCGACTAAGGCCATCATCAAAATCAACACCAACACCTTCTGTGCACTCATGAATGAATTGCTGTCCTTTCTTACTAATTATTCCTTTATGCGGTTACGAAGATCTTTGATCGTCGCGCGCACGCGTTCCGCATCCGGAGCATTCGGAGTCAAGCGTAGATATGTTTCCAATTGCTCGACTGCGCGCGGGTAGTCCTGCTTCTTCCAGTAAATCCCACCGAGATAATAACTGGCCATTGCGAGCTGATTGCCACTCGATGAGACAGCTACAGCCAACTCCTTCTCGGCTTCCTCATATTTGTTAAGACGGACCAAAGCTATTCCCAGATACATGTGCGCGGTGGGCGCGTTGTTATTTTGTTTCAGCGCTTCGCGCAATTGCTTCTCAGCTTCGCTAAAGTGCCTGGACTCGAGTAACGCAAAGCCCAGGTTCAATCGAGGACTAAAAGCGGTGGGACTAAGCTTGCACGCCTGCTTGAGCACCTCTGTGGCCTTGTCAACCTGTCGCAACTTCAAATACTGCACTCCGAGCTCATTGAGAGCGAGCGGAAAATTCGGGTGCACTGACACGGCCTCTTTAAAACTGTCCGCAGCCTTCGCGACGTCGTTGGAGCGCGCCTGTTCTACACCTTTCTCATAAAGTTTGCGCGCCTTCTCAGGAACCTCGGCAAGGGCGGCATTTACCACGGATGCTTTGGCGTGACCGGATTTTGCCTTGGGCTGAAGGTGCACCATCACTGTGTACCTTCGAGTCGTGGTCGGAAGGCGAACGCCGGTACGAGAAAGATTCAGGTCGGTGTCGATATAAACACCTTCGCTTGATACCTCGTACTCGTCACCCGCATTTACTGTCACCGTGTAATTCCCCGGCGATAATGAAGAGAAGGAGAACGCTCCGCTGGAATCCGGCACCGCCTGCAATTCACCAAATTGAAAAGAGTGGAGCTTGACGACGATCGTGCCTTCAGCTCTTCGTCCGGATGGAAAAAAAACGTAACCCTGAATGACGTGAACACCGCCGTTGCCGGTAGTCGTCTTACTACCTCCCTGCGCATTCATAGTAACGGGTAAGAGAAGCAGGCCAATGACAATGAACAGCAAACGGTGTACAGAGAAGAAGCGGAGGGACGTAAAGCCTGACATGGAGACCTCCTGGACAACCTTGACCGGTTTTTGGAGATTTAACTCCTTGAACGGATTAAGATCAAGCCCGAATGTGTTCGCCAAAAAAGAAATTGGGGAGAGGGCCGAAACCGGCGCCTCCCCCCCATACCCGATATGGCTTTCGCCACAGCGGAAGTCAGTGTGTTTAGAACGTGAATTTGGCGCCGAATCTGAATGACGACGGAGACTGGACCAACAGCGCCGATCCAAAGAACGGATTGGCCACCGGTGGAACTCCAGCCACACCACTATTGATCGTGAAGGTCTGGTCTAAAGTTACGGCGCGCTGGCTATTGAAAACGTTGAACCAATCGCCAGTCAATCGCAACTCTTTACCTTCCCCAACTCTAATCGGATAGTAGACGCCAAGGTCCAGGTTCATCGTGGTGGGAGTTCGGCTGGAACCGATGCTCTCCACAACGTTTGGAAATCCTGGATCGGAAGCCGAAACAGTCGGAACGATTGCGGTTCCGCGCTGTACGAGGAAGCCCTCGTTGTTGCCATAGATCGGATGCGGAATCAAAGCGTTGAACGGCACGCCTGACTGCGCATAGAAGTTTCCGCTGACCAGCATTCTCCACGGCGTGCGATAGCTGCCGTTGAATTTGAACTGGTGCGGCCGATCGTTCGGCAAACGTCCGTAAGTGTTAGCAAGCAGGCTCTGCAGGTCGAACAACGAAGTGATGTTCGGGTCAGACTGCCCGTTGTCATTACGGAACAGGCCTTCGTAGTTACCAATCAAGCTCGAGAACACATAAGAAGCGATAAACTGGAAGTTATTCGTAAATCGCTTATTCGCTGTGAACTCGATACCGCGGTAGAAACGTTGGGCGCGGCCAAAGCACTGAGGTGCGCGGCCGGTTACCGGGTCACCGGCGCAGGCTGCTTCTTCAGTCGTGCCTGTTCCAATGCGGCCGGGGTTGAAGATGAAGTAGGTATCACCATCGTCGAACGAACCATCCTCGATGACGTTGATCATCGCACGGTAGACCCCGCGAGTTCCGAGAACTACATCGCCGCCAACTTCATACTCAAGGCCGGCAGTGTACTCACGAATGCTCTGAGGTTTCAGACCCGGATCGGCCGGTGTTGCATGCGAGCCCAGGTTGGTGGCTCCCGTGCTGACGCCCGGAACGATCAGAGCACCCGCTGGCGCATTCAGTCTGTTGACGTTGAAGTTCTTGTCCGTCTGAACATCGCCGCCGCCTGCGCGGACGTTGATGTCTAGCGGAATTGGAACTTCGATGAACTGCGCGTAGTTCGCAAAGAATTTTCCCTTGCCTTTACCGGTGAAGTCCCAGATAAAGCCAAAACGCGGCGCAGCATTGTCGTCAAAGTTGTTGAATTTCAGGTAGGTCTCTCCGCCATCGGAGTAAGCCTGCTGATAATCCCAGCGGATGCCGAAGCTGAGTTGGAAGTTCTTGGCGAATTTCCAGTCGTCTCCGACATAGAAGCTCTCCACGTTCGTGTAAGTCTCGCCAACGAGTTGGAAGTCACGAACGCGGGTGGTGTTGCGAAGGATGAATGGATTACCGAACGCTTCAGCAGTGGTAATCGCGGTTGCCGCTGGATTGACGGTCAAGCCAAGAGCAGCCAGGGTGGCAGCGGGAATCGCAGAGGCACGCGCGACGCCTGCGTCGCTCGGGCAGGTGATTACAGTGCCGCGAACGGTGCATACCAGCCAGTTATTGGTGATACGCATTCCGTTTACCGAATTTGCATCAGCACCATTCGTCGGAGTCAGGCCAAGACCAGGCGTAAAGCCGTAGGTGATTGCCGGACCACTCGAACGAGTGTCAATGTTGTAAATGTTCCGGTTGAATTCAAAGCCCCACTTGATTGTGTGGTTGCCGCCTACGATGTTCTGCATGTGAGCATTGATCTCGTAGCGGTTGCGGTCCTGGAATGAGAAAAGACCAAAGCCGGGACCACGTGAAAAGTTACGCTGCAAAGAACCACCGCGGCCATCGACAAAGTCAATAAACCCGGTTCCCGCACCGAAGAGAACGCCTGTCTGCACTGGCGTCAGAACACTGCCGCCTCGCAGCACCGCAAAGTTATCGAGAATGCTTGGCTGGTCAACCGCGCGGGGGATCGTGTTGGCCCTTTGAAAGTGCAGACCACCAGATATCTCCGCGATGAAGGTGTTGGTGATTGTTGAGTTGAGGCGGAACGCGTAGTTGTGTCCGCCGGTCTCCTGGCGTCCTTCAAAGGCCTCGACGTTGTCGCCGAAACCATTCACGTTGGTCAGAGCCAAAGTAGCCAGGAAGCCATCGATCTTCGTGAAATCGCCGAAGGTCGAGGCCGTGAAAGTGTTTCGCGGATTAATCGCCCACGTGAGCTTGCCGGCGTAGAACGGAATGGTCACCTTGTTCTCGACGGGATCATGAAAAGTCTGCGTAAGATAGAAATTCTTGCGCTGCTGTGGATTGAAAGCTCCAAAGAACCAGAGCTTGTCTCTCACAATCGGGCCGCCGATGTCGCCACCGATGTCCGCTTCTGAGAAGCCGGTGAAAGCCGAGCCGGTGAACGGGAAGTTCTTCACTTCGCGCACCAGGCCTTTGGTTGTGCCGTAGCCAAAAATGTCACCGTGGAATTCGTTGCCACCGCTCTTGGTGATAACGTTGAAAATACCACCGGTTGACCGTCCATACTCCGGACCATAGGCGCCGGTCTTGATTTCGACTTCCTGCACAAACTCGAACGGCAGGTTCGCACCCGAACCACCGAAAGCGGGGTCAGTGGTGTTCACACCGTCGAGAATGTAGTTATTTTCCGGACCCGATGCACCTGCCACGGAAGGATCTCGGTCGCGGCCAGTGGCGTCGCGCAAGCCTGAACGTGTAACTGTCGGAGCGATCGTGTAAAGCCCCTGCACAGTACGTTGGGTAGGGAAGTTTGAGAACTGGTCAGACGAAACGTTCGACCCGGTGGTCGTGCCGGTAACGTCTACTGCTGCGCCGGCTGTGTCAGTAATCGTCACAGTCGCCTGGGCGCCCGCAGGTTGAAGCTGAATCTCTACCGCGCTGGTGCGCGAAAGATTTACTTCAACATCGCCTTTCTCAAATTTGGCAAATCCCTTATCAGCTTCAACTGTGACAGCATATCTTCCGGGCGGAAGATTCAGGACCCTATACCGACCACTGCCATCGGTCATAGCCGTCTGAGCCGAAATAAGGTTCGGACTCGTCACTCTAACAGTGACTCCTGGCACGGCAGCACCGGTTGTATCGGTGACCGTCCCTTCAATTGACCCTGTCGATGACGTCTGAGCAAACACGCTGCCAGCAAACAGCGCGAAGCACGTCAGTAATGCCGACAAGGCAAAAAACTTAAAGACATTCTTCATTTTCTGCTTTCCTTTCTTGAACTAGACAAAGATGCTGCCCCCTCCTGTGTCAATTACCCTTTTTGCTTGGCAGCACCGAAGAATTCCAAATGAGCGGCTTAAAACTTAAAAGAGGCACCGTCCCGCCCGGTTTTGGCAATTGCCATGCCCACATTGGCTTTTGGGCGAATCCCTAAATATTCGGACACTTGCCCCCCGGTCGGGTTGAGGCGAATCCTCGTTCAAATCCAAAAAAATGGGAAAATCCAGAAATCACAACCGTAGCGCCAAAGGGGGTTGCGGCCCGTCTGGGGGAGGTTTTACACAGGGGCAGGATTAAACAGATTTGAGATGTAAAGCCTGTCGAATCTTCCAATCCTGTAATAAGATTCGCTCAAATGCCTGAACGCATCTATCGCGATCCAGTTCACAATATCATTCGTCTGCAAACCGATTCCGATGAAGGCGAGTTGATGATGCGCCTTATCGATGCCGGGGAGTTTCAGCGCTTGCGTCGCATCAAGCAGCTCGGCCTTGGTCTATACACTTACCAGGGCGCCGAACATTCTCGCTTTACTCATTCCCTCGGGGCGCTGCATCTGATGACGCGCGTGTTGGATCGTTTAGGTGAAACGTATGCAATCGATCCTAACGACAGGATTGCTGCACGCGCTGCTGCTTTGCTTCACGACGTGGGCCATGGTTCCTTCTCGCATGTGATGGAGAAGGTGCTCAACTTTCATCACGAACGCTGGACCGTGCAAGTCATCCTTGACGAGCATTCCGAAATTGCAGAACTGCTGCGATCTCACTCGAGTGATTTGCCTCTCAAAGTCGCATCGATCATCGAAGGGAAGTTTCAACCGTCAGCACTCGCTCAACTCGTTTCATCGCAACTCGACGTCGATCGAATGGATTACCTGTTGCGCGACTCGCTGATGACCGGTGCAAAGTATGGGATCTACGATCTCGAGTGGATCATCAATGCTCTCGCAATCGATGAGACTGCCGATCGAATTTACGTGCAGGCGCGCGGAGTGTATGCGGTCGAGGAATATCTGCAAGCGCGCTATTACATGTTTCGCCAGGTCTATTTTCATCGGACGCTGCGATCGGCAGAAGCTGTGTTGCGATCCATCATTCGCCGGGCGCTGGAGTTGCTGGATGAAGGTAAGGAGGTCTGGCATGCGGCGGGAACTGCGTTTGAAAAGATTTTGCGGCGTGAGCCGTTGACTATTGGCGAGCACTTGCAGGTTGACGACTCGGATTTCGTTTTTCACATCAAGCAGTGGCAAAGATCTGATGATTCGATTCTGAGCGATCTAAGCCGGCGATTTATTTCCCGCCGTCTGTTCAAAGCGATCGATCTCGACATGCCTTTGGACCAGCAGGCTGAGTTTCTCACGACCGCAAGACAAACAGTCGCGCAGGCAGGGTTCGATCCGGATTACTATTTCATCGAAGACCGGGCCAGCGATGTGCCTTACTACGGCTACTACGAAACCGAGAAATCGGAACCTAAGACGCACATTTACGTGGAGAGCGGTTATGCTTCACCGCAGATACGAGAGATCAGTGAAGTGAGTGACGTTGTGAGAGGACTACAACACGCTTATGAGCTCCATCGAGTGTGTTTCCCTGCCGATGTAAAGACGGAAGTGTATGAGCTCTATCATGGTGGGCCTCGTAAACAGACAGTCGGGTTTTAAGTATTGAATTTTTCTCTGTGCAATCTCTGTGTCCTCTGTGTCTCTGTGGTGATATTTGTCACCACCCCTTTAACCACAGAGCCACAGAGATTGCACAAAGGATCTGAAACCACATCACGCCCCATAGTAAGTGTGCTGGATCTCGGCGCCACGCCGATGGCAAAACTGGCAGCGGAGACGCTTCGAGATCGATTTCGTTCGAGTGGTGAGTTGCGCGTGGGCGATGCGGACTTGAGTCGCGCTGCTGCAAAGGGGATCGGCTATTCCGGTTCACTGAATCTTACGCTGACCGAGGCCCGTGATATGGGTGCTGCTTTGGCAACAGAGTTTTACGTTATCGGAGATGCTCAAACCCTGCGCCGGTCGTCTTTCCACAATCCGGTTTATTTTGAATCTTATTGTTCGATCTTTCTGATCAGCACGCGCACCGGCCGTCTTCTTTTGTGGGAGAGACCCAGCTTTGAAGACAACGAGGCAACTGTTGCCGAAGCTCGACTGTCACAGTATCTCTCCGGCGACGCTTTGACAGGACGTCTCATAGCGACTATTCGGAAAGCTCACGAAGACGAGCGCGCGGAACGAATGATACTGAGCGCGCCCGCGGAAGCGTTGATCGAGGAAGCACCTGAAGACGAGAAAGCAGCGGAGGTTCAGGGTATCCGCCTGCCGCGGCCTTATCGACGATTGCGACCTGAATATCCTGTGACGGCCGCTCGAGCAGAGGCTGAAGCAACGGTTGATGTGGTTGCCGATATTGGAGCTGATGGCGAAGTGGATGAAGTACAAATTGTTCGTTGGGCTGGATTCGGGCTGGATGAAACAACCGTTGCGACTGTTCGTCAATTGCACTTCTTCCCGGCAATGAAAAACGGAACGCCGATACCGATGCGCGTGTTGCTGCGCTACAACTTTCGCAAACCACCGAGGTAGAAATGGGAAGAAACAGAATTAATTCGTCCCTTGTGCTTTGTGTTTTGTCTTTGGTGCTTTGTGCGTGGTTCACTCAACGCGTAGCTCTATCCTCGCTTGATGATTCATCGCTGGTTTCCACCACTACGCTCGAAGGACGGCTCGCAGTTTTTGATGACGTTTGGGAAACGATTCAGGAACGTTACTACGATCCGAAGTTTCATGGGATCGACTGGCAGGCAAAACGCGATGTATTTCGTCCGGTGGCAGCACGAGCAAGCAGCGTTCATGAATTCTACGAAGTGCTGCGCCAGATGATTGGCTCACTGAAAGATGCTCACACGCGAGTCTATTCACCTGACGAAAAGTTTAACTGGTGGAATCCTCGCTTCGTCACCGTGGGGTTGGCAATTCGAGAAGTCGAAGGCGCGCCGACAGTGATTCAGGTTGAGCCTGGTTCTGCTGCCGCTAAAACTGACATTCGCCCCGGCGATGTAATTACAAAGATCGACGATCTTCCCGTTGCCGGCTTTCTGACACAACAATCAGAAGGTGCGCGATCGCGAATGATAGCGAACATCTTTGAAGGTCAGGCAGGCACGAGTGTGAAGGTCGGATGGACCACTCGCAACGGCAAACAAAAGTCAGCAGTACTGCTACGTTACTGGAGCCAGCGGCGATTGGGATTCAGCAACCAGCGTAAAGGCAAAATAGCTGTACTCAGGATCGACGCCTTCACGCAAACCGTGGCGCTGGACTTCTCAAAATCGCTTCCCGATGTACTCGATGGCGCTGAAGGCATCATTCTCGATCTGCGTGCAAACGGCGGCGGAGATGCGGAGGCGATGGCCGACATCGCATCGCTGTTCCTCGATGAGGGAATCAACCTTGGAAAATTCGCGGATCGTTCCGGAGCTTCATTCGAACTGCAAACTTATTTGAAGCGACTGTGGCGCACTCCTCGCTTGTCGTCGATTAAACTTCCACTCGTCGTGCTCACGAGTGAAACCACGTCCAGCGCAGCAGAGATCCTGGCAGCAGCTCTGCAAGCTAAAGGACGCGCGCGCGTGATTGGCACCGGGACGTGTGGTTGCGTGTTGGCAATCAGAAACAGGCATGCACTGCCGGATGGCGGCATTTTAGATGTGAGTGAGTTTGACTACCGCACTGCCGGCGGCGTGCGACTCCAGGGCGCCGGCATCAAGCCGGACGACGTGGTTCCGCCGCGCAGGGCGGACATTTACTTGCGCCGCGACGCGGCCTTTGAATTAGCGAAAGAAATTTTTTCGCGCAAAGGCGCAAAGTAGGGGAAGATACAAGCCAATGCTTTACCTATCGCAGGTGTTAGGTCGACCGATACGCGACCTTGAAGGTGAACGTGTGGCCACCGTCAAGGATGTGATCGTGCGTCTCGGTGCTGACGATCACCCGCCGGTCACCGGCCTCGTGGCGCGCTATCGCCGGCGTGATTTCTTTCTGTCGCGATGGCGCATTACCCAACTGAATCCACAAGGCGTGCGGTTGAACTCAGACGTTCTCGACTTGCGACCGTTCGTGCGCCGTGAAAACGAAGTCCTGCTTGCGCGCGACGTGCTCGATAAGCAACTGATCGACGTTGATGGCAAGCGAGTGGTCCGCGTCAACGACGTTCAGATCATCGAAGCCGCCGGCGAATACCGCGTGACGGGCGCTGACGTCAGTCTACAAGGTCTGTGGCGACGACTTGCTCCGCCCGGATTTGCAGGTACGAAAAAACCTGTCGAAGTACTCGATTGGGCCGACGTTGGATACCTCGCCACAGACGCCGCTACGGTCCAGTTAAAATCTTCAAGCGACAAACTCGCTCGCCTGCATCCGGTGGAGATTGCTCGCCTCGCGGAAGTGCTCTCGTATCACCACGGATCGGAAGTCGTCGAATCTCTTGACGATGAGACCGCGGCTGAAACGCTCGAAGAGATGCCGGCTGAGAGCCAGGCCAGAATACTCGGAGACATGGACCAGGAGCGCGCCGCCGACATACTTGAATGGATGTCGCCCGATGAAGCCGCGGACGTGCTCGGTGATCTTCCGGAAGACAAGGCGGAAGAGTTACTCGGCCTCATGGAGCATGAAGAGCAGGCTGACGTTGCTGAGTTACTTCCTTATGAAGACGACACGGCCGGCGGATTGATGACCACGGAGTTTGTAACGCTGCCACGCGCGATCACAGTAGGTGAAGCGCTCGCGCGGCTGCGCGAGATGGCAGAGACACCAAACATGATCTACTACCTCTACGTGGTGGAGGCGGAGCAGTCGTGGAAGTTGTTGGGTGTGATCGCATTGCGCAGTTTGATACTGGCCGATCCCTCGATGCCTCTCGAAGAAGTAATGCGTACTGAGTTTCAGCAAGCCGATCCGCTTGAGCCGGCAAGAGAGGTAGCGCAACGGATCGCCGAATATAATTTGCTGGCGCTTCCCGTTGTCGATGAATCAGGAGATATACTCGGAATCATAACGGTAGACGATGCGATGGAAATTCTTTTGCCGCGAGATTGGCGGCAACGTCTGCCACGACTGTTTGGTTGAAAAAATCAATAGGTCATACAGGTCCTATTGGACTTATATGACCTATTTTTCTATTCTTTTGCGGCTGATGAACGGAGAACCTCCAAGTGGCCGAGCAACGAGCAGCAGTTCGAGCTGCCGGACGACGCTTGATGCGTCGCGGAGCTCAGGGTGTGCGACGCACGGTCGCGCGCCGCAGGCGTCTGCTCGCCTACGTGGCCATTCTCGGTCCGGGAATGATCACCGCCAATGCCGGCAATGACGCCGGCGGCATCGCCACCTTCGCTTCAGTCGGCGCAGACTTCGGCTATTCCCTCCTCTGGATCCTGATACCAATCACAATCAGTCTCGGCATTGTTCAGGAGATGTGCGCGCGCATGGGCGCAGTCACGGGCAAGGGCCTTTCCGATCTGATTCGAGAGCATTTCGGTGTACGTTGGACTGCTTTAGTAATGCTTGCCTTGTTGGTGGCTAATGCCGGGGTAACGGTTTCCGAATTCGTCGGCATCGCCGCAGCCACTGAGCTCTTTGGCCTCTCGCGTTTTGTCTCGGTGCCTTTGGCCGCCATCATTGTCTGGACGCTGGTGGTCAAAGGTTCTTACAAAAGAGTCGAAAGGGCGTTCCTGCTGATGTCGCTCGTCTTTCTCGGCTACATCGTTTCAGCGTTTCTTTCTCAACCCGATTGGACCGCAGTGGCGGTCGGTCTCGTTAGACCGGAGTTCCGACTCGAGCACGCGTTTCTTTTCACGTTTGTGGCGATCATCGGTACGACGATCTCGCCGTACATGCAGGTGTACGTTCAATCGTCAGTGGTGGAAAAAGGAGTCACACCAGAGGATTATGCGAAGACAAAGACTGACGTGTGGGTAGGCACTATCTTCGCGATTCTCATCGTCTTTTTTATCATCGTCTCGACCGCAGCAACTCTTCATAAAGCCGGTATCCAAATATCAACTGCTGCCGATGCCGCGCACGCATTGCGTCCTTTGGCCGGCAGGTACGCCGAAACACTTTTCGGGATCGGCCTCTTTGGCGCGTCGATGCTTGCCGCAGGAGTTTTGCCGCTGGCGACGGCTTACTCGATAAGCGAGGCTTTGGGGTTTGAAAAAGGTGTATCGCGAAGTTTCAGGGAAGCGCCAATCTTCTTGGGAACGTTTACTTTTCTCGTCGCGGTTGGGGCGGCTATCGCGATCGTTCCAAACCTTCCGCTGTTTCGCGTGTTGCTGGTTACGCAAGTAATAAATGGACTGCTGCTTCCGATTGTTCTGTTTGCGGTCCTACGCCTCGTAAATAATCGCGAGCTGATGGGCAGTCACGTCAACGGGCCTCTTTATAATATTGCCGCGTGGTTGACCGCGATTGTGGTCACGCTTTTGTCACTACTCTTTATCCTGATTACCCTCTTTCCAAACCTCATGCGCTTCTGAAGAAGAGTTTTCCGCAACGGCGCAAAGGAGGCAAAGTTAGCGTCTTTGCGCCTTTGCGGGAAACTTAATTGGTGATAAAAAGATGCTCCGTGACTCGCCCTCGTTTCACTAACAAGACCGCTCTCTTCTTTGTGACGGCGGCAATAGCTCTGCTGGCCACTTATTTATTCTGGTCGTTCGCCGATCAGGTGAAGGCACTACTCGAGCAGCGGATGGGTAGCGCCAAGGCGTCGCCTTCTGCCGATACGATCGTCAGCGTCATAAAGCTATTCTTAGTGGGCATAGTCGGTTACCTGTTCGTTCGCGCTCTCAATTTTCTCTTCTTTAGCCTGGCTTTCCGACTGAAACGGATCGACGCACCCACGCTCATCCGGAACATCTTCACGATCGTCGCGTTTACGATTCTCTTTCTGATTGCCTTCACGTTTTTATTTCCTGACGTAAACCTCGGAGCGCTCTTTACAACCTCCGCCATCTTCGGTGTCATCCTCGGACTCGCACTACAGGACACGCTGGGTAACTTCTTCGCCGGAATTTCGTTGCAGGCAGACCGCCCATTTCAAGTGGGTGACGTAATCACGGTCGGAGCTCAACGACACACGGGAGTGGTGGAAGAAATCAGCTGGCGAGCCATCAAGATTCGAACGTTCACCAATCACGTGGTCCTGATAGCCAATAGCAACGCAGCCAGAGAGCCAATTGAAGTTTCTCCACGCGACAACCTGAACGCACGACTCGTCCTTTTCAATACCCTTTATACCGATTCGCCCGCGAAAACGATCCACGTAGTGCGTGAGGCGGTGCGGGAGGCTGATAACGTCTCAGATAAGGTCACACCAATAGTCAGAATCAGAGATCTCGGCGATAACGGCATCGAATACGAAGTGAAATACTGGCTCGACGATTACGCCAAGTATAACGACACCGATGCACTCATCCGGCAGAGGATCTGGTACGCCTTCCGTCGCGCGGAACTGAACTTCGCGTACCCAACCCGCACCCTTTACGTTCAACGCCGCCCAATTTCCGCGATTCGAGACGGCGACGGCGACGCCATCATTGAAAGGCTCTCGGCTGTCGATATCTTCGCTCCGTTGTCGGACGAGGAAACTACGGTGCTGGCCCACGCTGCGGTCAGCCACGTCTTCGCACCGGGTGAAACGGTTATACGTGCCGGCGATCCTGGTTCGTCGATGTTCGTCGTGCACAAGGGCAAGGTTGAGGTGCAGGTTAGTGAAAATGGCCGCCCAAGGACGGTGGCAACACTCAACGAAGGCGACTTTTTTGGCGAGATGGCCTTATTTACTGGCGAGCCCAGGACCGCCAACGTGCTGGCGCTTGAAGAGACTGAGGTACTCGAAATCGGCCACGCAGCCATGAAACGGGTCTTTGACACGAACCCGGATCTGGTCGAGTCGCTCAGTTTCATCATGGCCGAACGCCGCCAGGGACTTGCTTCCCACGCCGACTCCTCTGCCGCGACTTCGGAGTCCTCCGCCGGCATCCTGTCAGCTATCAAGCGCTTCTTCGGCCTGTCTCAGTAGACCCCGAACACCGGAGCGCCCCTTTTACTCCCTGAATCTTTCTATGCTTTTTGTGCCTCTTTGTCGCTAAAAGTACAGACTTGACAGAATTACACTCAATCTTTATTATGACGGCACGCTCAGCTACTAATTACCCCCGGCTGAGGGGATTCACAACAAGGAATATAGGAGGAGACACAGTCATGGCTATCGTTAGATATGACCCGTTCCGCGACTTGAGGAGCTTGCAGGAAGAGGTTAATCGTCTGTTCTCAACCAATATGACCCGTGCTTTCGACGACGAGGGCATCGGCCGTGGCGCCTGGGCGCCCAGCGTAGACATCTATGAGAACAAGGACCAGATCGTGCTTGAGGCCGAGTTGCCTGGAATGAAACAAGAAGACTTTGATCTCTCAATCGAGAACAACGTCCTTACCCTCCGCGGCGAGCGAAGGTTTGAAAAAACGGACGAGACTGACAACTACCATCGAGTCGAACGCTCGTATGGTGCTTTCACCCGTTCTTTCACTTTGCCGCAGACAGTTTCCGCTGAGGGAGCAACCGCTGAATACAACAACGGTGTGTTACGTGTGACGTTGCCAAAACGAGAAGAGACCAAGGCCCGTCGAATCGAGGTTTCGGGAGCACAAGCAGGCGGCACGCAGAAGACAATCGAAACCACAGCCGACACCGGAAAAGCAAAAGAAGCTAGTGGCGGGCGCTAAAGCGCGATAAAGCTTTGATGGATCGGTAATCGCGAGCGGGCTCGTCGTAGTTTGGGATACGAATATCGAGCCCGTTCGAGTCTTTTTATTTACAGGATTTACATGTAGATCTTGTCTAATCATGTAAATCCTGCCAGCGATTTTTTAGTTAATCATTATGCGTTTAGATAAGTTCACCCTACGAGGGCAGGAAGCAATTCAATCCGCTATCGAGCTTGCGGAAAGGAACCAACACCAGCAGGTTGAGCCTGAGCATTTGCTTATCGCGATGCTCGAGCAGCCTGAAGGTATTGTTAGACCAATCCTCGGCAAGCTTGGAGCTAACGTTGCTGTCGTACTTAACGACACGCAAGCGGCGGTGGCTCGCCTTCCGCGCGTGCAAGGCGGCCAACAGTATTTTAGTTCGCGTTTGAGCCAGATATTTACAGCGTCGCAGAAGAAGGCGGACCAGATGCAGGACGAGTTTATCTCGACCGAGCATCTCCTGCTTGCGATTGCCGAAGAGAAAGACGGCGACGCCGGAAAGATTCTCCGCCAGCATGGAATTAACAAGGAGGATCTACTCAAGGTAATCGAGCAGACGCGCGGCGGCTCGAAAATCACCGATCAGAATGCCGAACAGAATTATCAAGCTCTTTCCAAGTATGCCCGCGATCTAACGGAACTGGCGCGGAAGGGAAAACTGGATCCCGTGATCGGCCGCGACGATGAGATCCGGCGCACGATTCAGGTCCTTTCACGTAGGACCAAAAACAATCCGGTGTTAATCGGTGAACCCGGAGTTGGCAAGACGGCCATCGTCGAAGGCCTGGCACAACGCATCGTGTCCGGAGATGTGCCGGAAACTCTGCGCAACAAGCGTCTTGTTGCACTCGATCTTGGCTCGATGCTCGCGGGCGCGAAGTATCGCGGCGAGTTTGAAGATCGACTCAAAGCTGTATTGAAGGAGATTGAGAACGCACAAGGTCAAATCGTTCTTTTTATCGACGAGCTGCACACACTCGTAGGCGCTGGTGCTGCCGAAGGCGCAATCGATGCTTCCAACATGTTGAAGCCCGCTCTGGCCCGTGGGGAGCTCCGCTGCGTTGGCGCAACCACACTCAACGAATACCAGAAGCACATCGAGAAAGACGCGGCGCTCGAGCGTCGCTTCCAGCAGGTCTACGTCGGTGAACCGACAGTGGAAGACACGATCGCGATCCTGCGTGGTTTAAAAGAACGTTACGAAGTACACCACGGTGTTCGTATCAAAGACTCGGCCATCGTCGCCGCGGCCACGCTTTCGAATCGCTACATCACGGATCGCTTCCTGCCAGACAAGGCGATCGATCTTATTGACGAATCAGCGTCACGACTCCGCATCGAGATCGATTCGCTGCCGCAGGAGATCGATCAGTTGGAACGCGAGATCATCCAGCTCGAAATCGAGCGGCAAGCGTTGCAACGCGAAGAAGATGAGAAGTCGAAAGCGCGCTTGCAGGAGATTGAGCAGCGTATTGCCGACTTGAAGGAAACGTCTTCCGGTATGAAGGCCAAGTGGCAGTCTGAAAAAGAGGCGATCGATCACATTCGAACAGCGAAAGCCGAACTCGAGCAGCTTCGATTCCAACTTGACCAGGCCCGCAACGCCGGCGAGTTGGCGCGTGCTTCTGAAATTCAATACGGTCAGATTCCCGAATTGGAGCGCAAGCTGAAAGTCGATCAGGACAAACTTGCTAATTTTCAGCAGGACGGCGTCATGCTGAAGGAGGAAGTTGACGAAGAGGACGTCGCGGAAGTTGTCGCCAAGTGGACCGGCATCCCGGTTTCGAGAATGCTGGAAGGCGAGATGCAGAAACTGGTGACGATGGAAGAGCGACTCGGCCTGCGCGTCATCGGCCAGGAGGAAGCATTGACCGCGGTCGCGAACGCCGTCAGGCGCGCACGTGCCGGCTTGCAGGATCCCAATCGTCCGATTGGTTCGTTCATCTTTCTTGGTCCAACCGGTGTCGGCAAGACGGAAACCGCCCGTGCGCTGGCTGAGTTTTTATTCGATGACGAACGAGCAATGGTCCGCCTGGACATGTCAGAGTACATGGAGAAGCACGCAGTAGCGCGAATGATCGGCGCACCTCCGGGATACGTCGGTTACGAGGAAGGTGGACAGCTCACGGAAGCAGTTCGCCGCCGGCCATACTCAGTTGTCCTTTTCGATGAGATCGAAAAAGCGCACTCGGATGTTTTCAACGTGCTGCTTCAGATCCTCGACGATGGCAGATTGACGGATTCGAAAGGTCGCACGGTCGACTTCAAGAACACTGTTTTGATCATGACTTCCAATCTCGGTTCGCGTGAAATTCAGGCGGCCGAGGGAGATGAAAAACAGGTGCGTGAAGCCGTCATTCAGGAACTGCGATTACATTTCAAACCGGAGTTTCTGAACCGAATTGACGACGTGGTTGTCTTCCATCAGCTCTCACGCGAACAGATTGGCCAGATCATCGAAGTCCAACTGGAGCGTCT
>JAICGZ010000113.1 GCA_025922875.1 Pyrinomonadaceae bacterium | reverse complement strand
GCACTGTCACTTCTGATCAAGAACCCCGGCGGGCTCGTCGTGGAAATGACCGACGGCACCGCCGAATACAACAACGAAAACTATCGTCTTTCGCTCTTCTACGATCTCGCAAAGACCTCAGTCATTCGCATGGCCTGGTCGCTCGCGCACGAGCTTAAGCCACATCAATGCACTGCCGTTGCATTGAGTCCGGGTTGGTTGCGTTCGGAGCAGATGCTGGACAACTACGGTGTCACGGAAGAAAACTGGCGCGACGCAACTAAGAAGCAGCCACACTTCATCATCACCGAAACGCCGCGCTACGTAGGTCGCGCAGTCGCACATCTCGCCGCTGACAAAGATCTAATGCGTTGGAGTGGCCACTCGCTTTCGAGCGGACAACTCGCAAAGGTGTATGGCTTCACCGACACGGATGGGTCACAACCGGACGCGTGGCGATATATGGTTGAAGTGCAGGATGCGGGCAAGCCCGCCGATGCGACGGGGTATAGGTGAGTTTTGTAGGGGTGGCCCTCTGTGGCCACCCCCTGGTTAAGTTTGTGCGCGAGGGGTGGCCACGGAGGGCCACCCCTACAAAAATTTACCGCGCCAGCGGCAGATCGACGATCAATGGATTGTGATCTGAAATACGGTCCTTCAAACTATAGTTCAACGTCTTCAACGTTCGCCCAAACTGCGGCGCAAAAACATACGGTTGATCTCGATCGTCCGGATCGGTTAGTCCCACAGGCTTCACGAAGATCCAGTCGAGCTTCATGTCAATGTCGAACTTGCCGTTCAACTCCAGCGTGCTGACAAATCCCTTGCTGCCGCGTTCATTTGAATCTGAAAGCGTTTCGCCGCTCGCGCCGGTTGAATGTTCCTTCGATCCGCGAAAGTCGAATGCGCCGCCATCAGCGAAACGAAAATCCTTGAGAGTGTCGAAGAATTCTTCCTCAGGATTTTCCGACACAAACTTTATGCTCTTAACAGTGGGATCATTCCTGGTGCGCTGCATTTTGACGAGGCCAACGGTGATGTCGTAAAGCAAACCCACACCGGTGGCATACTTGATTCCCTGCGTCGCCCAAAACGAAGTACTGCCCAATCGTTTTTTGACTTCGCGCTGGAAAGAAGTCGGCGTTGCATCGCTGCCGGAAGTGTTCATGTCACCGGCTAAAATCACGGGATGATCGATGTTCTTTACCGCAGCAAGCACTTCCTCGAGTTGTTTCCGACGTTGAGACGGTTTGCTCTTGCCTTCGAGATGTGTGGCGACGACGGTGACAGCTCCGCCCGGAATGCTTGCATCTGAAATATCGGTCAGCAACATCATCCGCCCGCCGCGGCGCACTTCGCGCATAATTTTTTCGCCGAAGACGAGCTTGGCGCCCTTGCGCTTCCCTTCTTCAAGCTTGGAAATCCCATCTTTCTCTTCCCCGTACCAGTCGTGACCCTGATTGATAAAACGGACGACGCGAGTATTGCGAAGTGGCAAACGACTTAAGACGGCTGTGCCATGCAGGCCGAGAGTACGCCTTTTATCGACTCGGAGATTCTCAATCATCTTCGGCTTGTCAGCGCTTGTCTCGCCTTCGAGTGTTTCAATTCCCAGGGTAATGGGATCGACTTCGACAAACTCGACACCAAAGACATAGTTCATCTGCATTGCGCTGGCGAGTTCGCGCGTTACATTGCGATAGTTGGTGCGTTTCAGGCCCCAATCGACTTCGTTCAAAATCACAATATCAGCACGGCTCAATTCCGCGGCCTGTTCGAGAATGTTCGCCAGGTTGAAATCCGATCCGCGCATGGCGGGTCTTAGACGGCGAAAGAATCTCTGGTCGTTTGTAAGTGCAGCTTTGAGCGCTTCAAACTCGATGCCTCGTTCGATATTCCAAGTCGCAACACGAAGCATCGACCTCGTTTTTCCGGGTCGCGTTCTCACTGAGTTGTTAACGAAAGGCATGGTCAGCAATCGCGTCAACTTGCTTGAGAGCTCCGGTGAAGGAGGCTCATTCTCGTAAAGCGCTACGAGTTCGTTGTAGGTCAGCAATGCCGGACCACTGCTCTGTTGACCTTGTGCTGAATTGAAAGTGAAAACAAAGATTAGTAGAAAAACCGCCAGGGCTTTTGTCATGGTGCAGTATTATTCGCATACTCGTCGATCAGCGCAAGCGTGGAGTTGGTCCAGATCACGTCAAACCATAGACAGGATTACAGGATTTTTCAGGATTAACAAAGATGGCAATTACTCTCGATGACTTGCGGCGATTCACGGTGGCGAGAAATTTTCCGAAACCCGTAACGCTGAATGACGCCCTCCAGCGGATTGGGTTTGTACAGGCGGATCCGATTCGCGCGCCGGCACGCGCACAGGATCTAATACTGCGGCACCGCGTTAAAAATTATCACGCCGGCGATCTCGAACGCCGCTATGAAACGCTTGATATCGAAGAAGACATCTTCGTCAACTATGGTTACGTCACACGGTCTTTGCAGTCGCTAATGCATCCGCGTTCGAACTCCGGCTCGCCGTGGCCGCGCGGACAAAAAAAACACGCGAAACTCCTGCTTGATTTCGTGCGTGAGCGCGGCGCGGCGCACCCGCGTGAAGTCGACGAGCAATTCGCGCATGGGCTGGTAACAAACTATTGGGGTGGGTTGTCAAAAGCCACTACACATCTTTTGGATGCGATGCAGTACACGGGTCTGTTACGCGTCGTACGTCGTGAAAAAGGAATTCGCATTTACGCCGCACACCAACACAATTCCATTCCGAGGACTGCGGCCGAGCGTCGCGCGCGAATTGATGCGTTGGTCGATGTAGTCGTTCGTATTTACGCGCCTCTGCCCGGTTCAAGTCTCTCCTTCTACCTCGGACGCTTGCGGTATGCAGCGCCGCAGTGGAAAAACGAACTGCGGAGTGCGTTGCGGCGAGCAAGAGAACGACTGAGTCACGAGCGTGTCGAAGGCGTTGATTGGTATTGGCCGGCCGATGAGAGTGCAGTGCCCCATGCAGTTAAAGACGAAGTCAAACTGCTTGCACCGTTCGATCCCGTGGTGCACGACCGCGCAAGGTTCGAACGATTATGGAACTGGCCATATCGCTTCGAAGCTTACACACCTGTGCCCAAACGAAAATTTGGCCATTATGCTATGCCTTTGCTCTGGCGTGAGCACGTGATTGGCTGGGCCAACCTGGCGATAAATCATGGTGAACTGAAAGCCGACGTTAACTACGTCCGCTCGCCACCACGCGAGCGTGCGTTCAAGCGCGAACTCGAGGCGGAACTCGATCGTATGCGCGAGTTTTTACGTCTCTGAAAACGCGCGCAAACGGGTGTGCAAAACTCGTCGAATGTGAGTAACCTATTCCGCACAAGTTTTAGAAAAAGGAAATGCAAGTATGAGTGAAGACAGACCTCGGACGCGTTGGCTACCGGCTTTCAGAGAAAAGCCCGAGGCTCGTCTAAGGCTGTTTTGCTTCCCCTATGCGGGAGGCAATGCCGCGAGCTTTCGCGGCTGGCAGGATTCCTTTCCGGCATCAATTCAGGTGTCGGCAGTGCAACTTCCAGGTCGCGGCGAGCGTCTTTCGGAACCAGCCTTCAAACACTTGTCCGAAATGATCGAGGCGCTTGGACCAGCATTGTCTCCTTATCTCGACAAGCCGTTCGCATTTTTCGGCCACAGCATGGGAGCTCTCATACTTATCGAGCTCACACGATGGTTGCGCCGCACTGGCGGTCCGATGCCGGTGCATCTATTTGTTTCCGGACGTCGCGCACCACAAGTGCCTGACCCCGAACCGCCCACCCATGACCTGCCAGAGCCGGAGTTCATTGACCGGCTACGACAACTGAATGGTACGCCGCAGGCGGTGTTGGAGCATCCGGAGTTGATGCAACTTATGGTGCCACTGTTGCGTGCAGATTTTGGTGTGTGCGAGACCTATAAGTACGAAAGCGAACCACCTTTCAACATTCCACTGACTGTGTTTGGCGGTCGTGATGATGTCGAGGTTTCACGGCCGAAGCTGGAGCCTTGGCGAGAGCACACTACTTCTTCATTCTCGCTCCACATATTTCCCGGCGATCACTTCTTCGTACACAGTGCGCAAAACCAGATCATTCGTATGATCAAAGAGCACCTTAGGATGTGATAGGGCCACAAAAAATCACAAGAAGCACAAAAATTCACTGAGCCATTTTGTGCTTTTTGTGCCTTTTGTGGCCCTACCTAACGTATTCCCAGTGCCACGGTTCGTAGAAGTAAGGACGGAAGCCAAAGCGCTCGGCATTGCGCACAAGCCAACGGTAAGCCTGAGTGTTAACCTGGATTGCGCGATTTGAATCCTTCGTATCAACCGGAGACCCGCCGACATAGATATCCAAAGCGCGGCCGGTGAAGTGCGGACTGTTGACTGCGAGTCCGGCCCTGCCTGAATTAGGTGACTGTTGCCGTAACCGATCCTGATAGGCGCGCGACCGAAAAGAGGAAATGATCTTCAAGTGTCCGGGCGCGAGCTTCAGGTCCTTGTCGGCAGCAGCAAACATCTCTTTATACGCCGCGTAAGTGTTGCGCTCGACTTGACGAAGTTCGGCTGCTCTTCCGGGATCATAAAAATCAGCGGGTGGCGCTTCGAGCAACTGATCGGGCATAGCGTAGGCGCGGTTCTTGAGCCGGTTGCTTTGCCACTGCGACACCATACGCATCAGTGAGTCTTCATCAAGCACACCGTCCGCACTCAAGCGCATCTTCTTTTGCCAGGCGGCAAGTGCGGCAGCGAAATCACTCGTTGTTGTATCGTGCTGCGTGTTCAAAGTTTTGCCGATCAACAAATCGTAGAGATACCAACCGCGCTGTTGTTTCCCGCCAAAGGCCCACTTCAGTTCGTTCCTGAGAGTGGTGTTGCGGGAAGCGGCCGCAGCAAAAGTACTGGCGTCTCTCGGCGGCGCGTGACCGCTACTAATGCGTGGAGGAGTACTGCGAGTACTACTGCGAGCCGGAAGAGACAAAGCCGCCGCCACAACTCCAAGCACCGCAACGATTATGGCAATGTGAACTCTGATACTCTTCATGGCTCATCAGCGACATCCGCAGAATGCCGCACTAGGGAGAGATGCACTAACGCCGCCTTCGGTTCGACACTTTTTTCCGTTTTGTCGCCGTCACTTTGACGGATTTTCTTGACGTCCTCGCTTTCACGGATTTTCTCGGCGTATTGGCTTTCACAGATTTTGCGGGGGCATGATGACCGACCTGCGCGGGCGTGCTCGCCTTCTCCAACGAGGCCGTGATCAGATCGTCGCTGGGTCGAGTGCCGTTGAGAAAAGCGAACACGTGATAGTTAGCGTTGCGCTCGCGTATTACCTCGATGCGCTGCTCATTTTTCAAGCGCGCCAGTTCAGCCATCACAAACGTTTGTTCAGGGGCGCTCATGTAACGGTAGTCGATATCGAATGCGAGACCGGTTGAGTGCGGCGGCGTCTCGATGAGCACCGCGTTCCTGTTCACTCGCCGCAATGCACGTTGATACTGTTCCGGACGCACGAGTGAACTCACCGGTAGCGGACGAGCAAACTGCCGGTGATAAGCTGCCGCCACTGTCTCCAGGATCTTCAACGCTTGAGGTCTCAACGAACCCAACATGTTGATCTTCAGTGCCTCTCGATCGGCTGGATTGTCGAGGTTGTAAGAGCGCCCACCGAAATTCTTTGCGAGCGTTTGCAACGACTCGTAGTCGCGGAATAGTTTCTCGCGGCTGGCAGGTTGTTTATAAAACTCCTCGAGCAATGCTTTGTCTTCATCGATCGAATTGAGCTCCTGTTCACGCGCAGAGATCTGTTTTTGAAGCTCACTTCGTTTTGTACGGTCACGCTTTGTCAGTTTGCCCGCCTGAGTATTCAAAGCTTTGATTTCACTCTCGACGCTTGATCGCTTCTCTGCGAGCTGTTTGTATGCGTCCCTCAGTTGTGCTTCGTTATAAAGTTCGATGTTGTTACCGTCTGCATAGCGAGTGAACACACTGTCATCTGCTCTCTCGCCGATACCAAATAAGACATAAGTCTCAGTCACCCACGGCACCGGAACCATTTCGCCGCGCTGGAGCAGCGCTGCGAGATCCAGAAAATCCTGACAGGTGTAGACGTTGTACCGGTCGATCTCGGCAACCTGCGTCGCTAAAAACCAGTAACGCTCGCTGTAATGCTTGAGCTCAGGCGGAATCTCCAGTGCGCCGCCGGCTCCTTCACCTCGATCCGCTTTGACTTTTTCAACTGCTTCGGCCCAGCTCGGTGTCCGTTTCGTAAGACTCAACAAGACCTGCTGGCCAAATTGATTGGGCGTTGCATTTCTGAAGTAGCGTACACCCCACACACCGGCCGCAGCCGCGATGCAAATGAGAAATAAAAACGAAATCCTCTTGCTCATGAACAAACAATTGTCTCCAACACAAAGAAGCACAAGAAGCACAAATGGTTTCTCTAAATTTGCACTTTTTGTGCTTCTTGCTTTTCGAAGCACGACCGCCGAGTGAGTCAGTTTACAGGATTGACATGATTTACATGTAAATCTTGTCTAATCCTGTCAATCCTGTAAAAGTGACTGCCTACGGTTCAGGCGCGTAGTACGATTTGCGACTTGTGATCACGTAATCCGGATGCCCTTTCACGTCGATCGAGATGCGCCGTCGTTTACCATCGCGCTCCTTGTTCGTCGGGTAGTAGCCGATGATGTAACGTTGATTTAGATCCTGGACGATACGGTTGTAAATGGCGGCGGCTTGTGATCTTGTTTCTAAAAACTCGGCCCAACCACCTGAGATTTTTCCGAGTTCGACCAGTGCTTGTTGCACCTTGAGTTCCTGGTCCAACCTGGCGTGCCAGATTTCTTTCGTGAGCTTCTTTCGCCGCTCTTCCTGACGTGCCTGAAAAATGCTCTTTAATTTCGTGGATGACGCAGCTCCCGTCCACGTGGCAACGACCCTTTCATCTTCAGCGGTCAATCGTTGTATCTGCTCGTCCTGAGTGAGACCCAGCAAGCGGGTTCGCGGAATGATCGTATAAATCGTGGCGCGTGATCTCTCGACCGCGCGATACACGTCATCGAGGCTAAACTCAGTCAAACTCGCGCGCTGCAACTTCTTCTTCTGTTCGACCTCCTCCTGAACTTCGCCCAGCAACTCAGGCGGCACGCCCGGCGGAACCTCATGAACGATGACGGAGTTTCGCAGGTACTCGATTTCATCTCCATCCGTTTGAAAGACGATGACAGGGCTTTGATCTTCCTCGTCAAAGGCCTCGTTGAGCGTAGCCATCAACGCGCTGAATTGCGCGCTACGGCCAAACTGTTGTCGTTTATTGCCGATGCCAAGAAAGCCCTTGCTGCCGCGATTCTTTTCAACCAGTGAATCCAATGCCTGCTTGAGATCTCGCTTGTCGCTCGTGAAGCCGACAAGCAATTCCACGTCGTCAGTAACAATCGCCATCTGATCGTGCGGGCGAAGCTTATCAACCAGGACCTTCGCCGCTTCAATGCTGTCAGCGATGTAAGGGAACTGGCTCCGGCTGTAATCGATGATCAAAACGATCGATCGTGAAACGTTGACATTGTCTGCCAGCACGAAGTGACCAACTTGCTGCGGAACGCCGTCCTCGCTGATCGTGAAATCAGTTGCTGTAAGGTTTCGTACCGGATGTCCTTGCTTATCAGTCACCAACACGTCAGATACAACGAGGGACGTTTCAATGCGAATAACATCGACGTCGGAACTTCCATTGGAATTCGGCTGATCTCTATTAACAGCCTGGTTTTTCTGCGCGTCCCATTTGAGCTTCTTGAGACTGGAACCAAAATCCTTGAGCTCCGGTTTTTCGCGAGGTGCTTGCGGAAACGAACTTGTGCACAGCCACAATAAGGCACAAAAAGCACAAAACAACTTCATGAAAGTCATCTGTGCTTTTTGTGGTTGCTGGTAATACATCCCTGATTTAATGGTTTCTCAGGGCTTCCTGAAGATCGAATCATCGATGGCGATGTTGTGTTGCATCTCATCCACTTTAATAGTGAAGTTAAACGATTCGAATACAAAGCGCACATTAAAGGGAATCTTCACTGCACCGACTTCTTTGTAATCATCCAGGTGCACTTTTACAAACACGGTGCCCCGGTTTTCTTGTCTGCGCGCCATGTCCCAGCGCACAAGCAAACCACTCTGAACATCGAAGAATAGTCTTTCAGCCGGGCCGCGGGCAGGCTTACCTTCAACCACATACACATCACGACCACTTAGCCGCGCCTTCGGTTCCAGTTTCATGCTCTCGAAAAGACTCTTGATTTTTCCCGCACTGTAGACTTCAGCGTCTCGTTCCAGGTCGGCAATTTCCTGCGGGTTGGAGTCACTGACAGTGCCGCCAGGTGTTTGTACCCATCGAGTTTCACCATCGAACCCTTTCTTTAAAGTTCCGATGCGGGGAAACTCGATCACGTTTAATGTCTTGTTTGGTTCTTTTTGCCAAAACTCGATCTTTCCAGTCATACCGGCAAGTTCAAATGTTCCCTTCAGATTGTAACTCGTGATGGCGGCTAGAGCTTCTTTACCACCAAGCGCTGTTTCGTACTGTTGAAATATCTGGTCGATAATCGCTTGCTCGGTCGGTGTAGGAGAAGCTGTGGGACCGGACTCACTAGTTGGCCCAGGACTAACACAGGAGAGTTGTAGTGTTAACACAACAAGCAGCGAAACATGCGCGAGGCGTTTCATAGCTGCATTGTAAACTATTGCGGCGTGGCTTCTTCACCAAAATGCTTTGCCAGCGAGGTGAGATACGAATCGATGGTCCCGGTATGTCCAAAGACGTAGCGAGACATGAAACGGAAGAGCACGTTCGACACCTCAGCGTCCTCTGTAATCGTCACGCGCGTGCCTCCGTTCTCGTTGGCGAACACGTAGATCCACTGGCCCGAATAACCGAGATCGGTATCGCGAATCCGCGTCACCATCCGCGCCGCAGGAACATCTTCGATCAATTCGTAATTTACGGTTCCGTGTTTCCCAACTTCACGAAAGTACACTGGTCTACCCGGCTGCGCATCGACGTCGATTCGTTCTACATCAAATCGCCATTTCGGCGCCGAGCCAAAGTCCCTGACTACGGCATAGACATTCTGCGGAGACTGCTGAAGGAAAATGGAGCGCGAGACGATGTGCGCCTTTGGCAGGCTTGCTCCGATCACTGCGACAATTCCCGCGATCAACGCCAGCGCTCCGATAAGTCCGGCCGCGATAACGATCAGAAGCTTCATTGGTTCCTTACTCCTTTAGCCGGCGTGCCGCCTGTGCGAGCAATGCGAGGCCGCGCAGTGCGGACTTCCTCTCATCCGGCTTGAGTTTGTTGAGTAGCGCCTGCACGCGTTCAGCGTTCAGGACTGAGGTGGACGAAATGGCTTCGGCTCCGCGCGCAGTGAGACGAAGTTCTCGTTTGCGGCGATCGGTTTTGTGAGGCTCGCTCGTGAGATAGCCGAGTTCAGCAAGACGTGCAATCGAAGCGGAAAGAGTCGAAGGCGCCACACCAAGATGAGCAGCGAGAGCACGTGGACTCAATCCGGAATCGCGATCGAGATGGACCAGAATAGAGGCATCCTGAGATGATATCCGCCACCTGGTCGACGCCGCCCGCACATGATCGGCATGACAGGCAAGGTATATCTGCGGATACAACCGCTGCACTTCGAATACATCGTCATCAGGCATCGGCTGAGGATTATAGAAAGACAAAATAGTTCGTCAAACCGAACGATTTCTGTTTGGGCCTATCGCCGGCTCTCGCTGAACCGGTGAACGGGCAAGCTGCTATAATCAATCGCTTGTTGCACCGCCATCTAAATCATTCCGATTGGACACTTGCCGCAATAGACGACATCATAGCTCGCGGCCGGCTTGATGACTGGAAACAGCTTCGCGATGCTGCGGCAAGCCGCACGGACATCCGGGAACGTATTCTTCGGGTATCCAAACCTCACTTGTCTGATCCATACGCGCAGCGGTATCACTTCTGGAACTTTTATGTCCGAAAGCAATTTGCCTGAGTGGGAACAGCTCCTCTCTGCGGCAGCACACTTGCAGGAAATTTTGCCCGACGCCACGCTTGTGGGTGGTACTGCTGTAGCAATTTTTGCCCATCATCGGCTCTCCCGAGATGCTGATCACGTTCTACCCGATCTTCGCGCCAGGTTCGACGAAGTGCTCACGCAACTGGAATCAGTGGCGGGCTGGCATACAGCGCGTGTTAAAAGACCGGTCTTGATTTTGGGTAGCCTCGACGGGATCGAAACCGGTGTGCGACAGATGATTCGCGAGCAACCGTTGGAGACACAAGAGGTCATTGTAAGTGACGTGCATCTGACGGTCCCTACTTAGGAGGAATTGCTTCGCATCAAAGGAGTGCTGATACTCAAGCGGAATGCTACGCGGGATTACCTCGACTTCGCCGCGCTTGCTGAACGGCTAGGGCCGGAGCGAATAAAGAAAGCGCTGGAGGTCAGACCGTTAGATGTATTTCACCAGGGTGGACCATAAAGTTTCATAGTGGATATCATTTCAAAAGAAAAAGACTATAAAGACGTGTGTGCATTGTGTGAGAAGTTCGGGATACGGTTACCGCCAGAGTATGAACGCTTCAGGCAGACCGAAGAACTATAGGATTGAATCCAGTTTCTAAAAAAACCTGCTCAACAGACTGAAGATCAGAGTCAGCGCGAGTGAGACGAGCAACATCGATACGATGGGAATGTACACGCTAACACCACCCCGCTGGTACCGGATGTCTCCTGGCAACCGCCCAAACCAGCTCAGCCCGCCTGAGTAGATCAACAAACCAACGACGATGATGAAAACTCCCGCGACTATTACGAGCAATCCCATTGAACGATCCATGTCTTAATTACCCTCTCTGGTTCCTATGCTCTTCCAGAAATAACGTGGAGTGGTGACTGCACTGTCATAATTTTTTGTTTCGTTCGTGTAGCATCGCAGCCGTTTTACCCGCAGATGGCTTTGCCCGAAAAGAAGTCCGATCAGGGCTTTTCGGGCAAAAGGACGCGGTGCTCCGCAAAATGCCGGGTGCCTCTATGGACTTCCTTCGCCCCACATCGGCATAGGTTCCTTCACTCCCTCCGTTTAGTGCGACTCCGTGTCGCGGCGACGTCCGACTGCCGCGCGGCTTCATCGATCTTATCGATGTTGACAGCCTCTTCCACCGCAAGGTGATCGCGACGTTGAACCTCCCACAGTTGCTGTTGGTGAGCGAGTTCCCGCGCCAATGGTTCGTAAATCTCGCGGTCGCCCTCATCGTCCGCGTAGCCCCACAGCCCGCTGTAGCAGTGACGGTCGTCACCCCAGCCGGGATAGTCAATGATGGGGTAGAGGCACAACCCTTCCAGCGGAACGCCCGAGGCCGAAGCGGCGCGCGCCTCCTGCCCGATATAGCGTAACCACGTCGGGCGAGCATCGCCCTCGATACCTGTCTCGGCGATGAAGATCGGCCTCCGATACCGGTCGTACACCTCGTGCAGCATTTCGCGAATCGGCCGGTGTAGCGGGTGCGATGGCGGCAGCAGGACGTCCTTACGCCGGCGTGACGGCGGCATGTGCGGATCCTGGTGGATCCATTGGTTGTTGGAGTAGTAGTTGACGCCAACGACGTCGAGATACTCCGGGCGCCCGCCAAGCTCCGGGCAGCGCCTGCCGGCGATCATGTCCCACGCCTCAAACTGCGCCTGCCGGTAAGCTTCGGCGGCGCCCGCCTCCTCGGGGTAATCGGGATCGACGGCGATATGGATGATAGGCTCGGCGTGGCAGATGCGCGCGCCGGGGTCCACCTCGCGCACGGCCTCGATCGCGGCGATCGCCGCGCGTACGAGTTGCGACTTAAGCTCAGGACCGCGCCGCTTGGCGAACGGGTTCAGGAACCCGGCGTCGCCGCCTCCCCAGGATACGAACGAGATCTCATTAACGGGCGTAACGTAGATCGGCCCGCCTGTCTCTTCGAGGATGACACCGGCAACAGCACGGGCGAAACGAGCGAAGCGATCCACGAAGGCCGCGCCCCAAATGTTTAGCCCGTCCGGCCAGCCGTAGTGGAGTAAATCCCAGATGACCTGTGTTTCCGTTCGGCGCGCTGCCCGCAGCATCGGAACGAGACTCGAAAAATCGTAACGGTAAGACGCGTTCTCGATCAGGTGCCAGCGCACGCCGTCGCGCGCAGTGCGGATACCGACCTCCTGCAAGCGCGCGTAATCCTGAAGGGCGAATTCGTCGTGCCGCGTTGAGGCGGTAAGGTCAAGGCGGAGCCCGGCGAAGCGGCCCAGCGATTTACGCCTGGGCAGGCGGTGGGTCGAGCACTCGAAACCGCCCATCCAAAAGCTTTTGAAGATCGACTCGTCTGCCGGAACGCGCGAAATGTTCGTCTCAGTTAGGGTGCTGCTCATAGCCGTCATCATACAAGAGAGCTTTGCCACAAAAGTTTGCAAGCCCCAAAGAAGCACAAAGAAGCATCAAAGGCTTTGCTGAAGTTTTGCGCTTTTTGTGCTTTCTTGTGGCAATCCGTTGAATGGGGACGATGTTATTCTTGCTCAGAGTATGCAGATAAAACACTTAACCCTGGTTGTTTCCGTTCTGATGCTGTTTGTTTACGGCAACACGAAACCGTCTTCACCTTTCCACGCGGCCGTACCACTTGCGACGCCATACCCGACGCCGAACTATGACCCTGCCCGTTATGTTCCTGCTGTTCAACGTGGAAAGACAGTAACAGTCAGAGGCGCGAACCTGGCCGACAAGATTCAGGCCGCACAGGATGATCCGTCTGTAGCTACAGTAAGAATCGAGGGCGGCGGATCGATCTCGAAGCAAGTCACACTCCGCAAGCACACGGTCTTTGACAGTTCTACTTACTCCTGCGATATGCAGGGGATAACCGATCAGGGTCAGTTTCTTGTTGCTGACGGAGTCAGGGTCGAAGGCACGTGGCGAATGCCGCAAGCGCTCGTTGATTATTTCAGACGTGGCGACGGAACGAACTGGCAAGATCCTTACTTGCTGAAAGTCCAGGCGCTCACAGCCGAGCAATTAGCCGGCACGGGAACTACGCTCTTAGAGCCTACTTACGTCAACGGCCCGCATCCAGCTATCGAAGTTTTTCAGGCACTGGGCGACACAGCGGTATCGCACGCAGGCGCGTCTCGAGACATCGCCGTCATGGGGTTTCATATCAAAGGAAGACAGACCGTTTATGACGGTGGAGTGAGATCAACAATTCTGTTTGGTAACTGTGTGAGATGCACAGCGCAGAATAATTACCTCGAAGACACCGGGTCGATAGGAATCAGTTTTGGCGGCTCCGCGCTGGAGAAGAACAACTATTCAAACCAGGGATTGATCTGGCACAACGTCGCGTCGGGAGTAGCAGCCGCTAACTTTGCTGCAGTCAATTCAGAGAATTTACTTGTCGTGGAAAATTATGTTCGTCGTCCCGGCCATCACAATCCCCTATTTGGCGGCGGAGTGTGTGGGTTCGATCTGGAAACTAACAGTCCTGCCGATCACACTAAAAACATCGGCGTCTATAACAATCTATTCGACTACGAAGACGCGGCGCTTGAGTCGGCGGGTAATGCTGTATGCCTGCAAGACCCCTACCAGGGACCAAACCACGGCAAGGTCACAGCGGCGAACAATATAATTATCGGAGGTCGCGCTGACACGATTCATCGCTACATGTCGAATGGGATATTTCTTGTTGGCTTGAAGAACTGTGAGATTCTCAATAACTACGTTTTCAGAACCGCACAGAATGCGTTGCAGGCATATACCTTAGATCGATGCCTGATTCAGGATAACGATTTTGAGGCTACTGGAGGCGGCGGCAATTCGACAGTCCTGCTCAACGACGTGTCGAATTCGATCTTTCGTAGAAATCATTTCCGCTCGAGGCCGGGATTAGCAGTCAGCACTCAGCCCGGACTCGTAGACAAGTGCGGACGAGGAAACGTATTTGAAGATAACCGGACGGACGGAGCGGTTACGCGAGCGTCGCCCGTGTGCCCGTAGCCGTCATAGTAGCCTGCGTAGTATACGTCGAACTCTGAGGACTTCCCTTTCCGCAATCCGTATCCCCGCGCCGAGATGATCGTCGAAGTCGTCATCACTGCCCTGGTATTGCCCTGCCGTGTGTGATGCGTTTTTGCGAACAGAAGAGTCATAATCCTCAACGTAATCGCGCATCCAGAATTGAATCTTCCGCATACCGACGCGTTCAGCTTCCGCAAGTGCGTCGCTGGTCTTCCACCCGAGATGTGTGATCCGGTGCAGCGCGACGACTGTGCCCGTACGGTCCAATCCGTCTTTGCAATGGACAAAGACGCGGCCGCTCGCGGGCGCCGCGATGATCTCGAGGATGCGCTGCATTCGCCCGTTGTGTGGCCGGCCCCAATTCGGTAGAGACAAGTTGTAGTAGTTCAAACCGAATTTACGCGCCTCGGCTTCTTCTGCACGCGTGCTTTTGCTGGCGCCGCGGAGGTTGATCATCGTGTTGATGCCGAGTTCTGCGAGGCGCTGCACGCCTCCGGCCCGGGGTTGCGCCCCGCGGAACAGTCTCTCACTCACTTGCTTGAATCGCGGTAACTCGGCGTGGCTGGTTACGTCTTGCGCCGAAGCGCCGGAGCAAAGCAGCAGTAGAACGATGGCGATGGCGGGAGATATACGAGGAGGAACGTGCATATAAAACTCCTGTAGGAAAGTTAAACCTGGTCAACTTCGGGACGGCATACCGTTGTGAGTGAGAGGATTATACTCCTGCCGGTTCGAAATTTGCAGGTTTAGTTTGCACAGGATAGACAGGATTTATATTGATCAGTCGGTCGCTGCGTAGCCGCTAACGTCGAAAACGATGAAGGTGAAATCCTGACCGCCAAACGAGACGCGCGTAATACCTTCGGGCTTTAGCCGGCGTTCGAATGTTCCTGTCTCGCGCAGAGCCGGGCGCTCAACCTCACCGTCCCATTCCCAAAGCTTGAAATCCATGTTCTCCGCGTTCGGCCCCGCACCCGTGATGAGGCGGAACGCGCGCCGCGGTTCGTCATACTCGATGCTTCGAATACCTGCTCCGCCGAGCGGTAATCTGATCGCCTCGGTACCATCGGCTTGCAGATTGCTGAGCGAGAACCCCGCTTGTGGGTCGCGTAACTTCAGCGGCACGACAAGCGCGTGTCCATCGACGATGGGCGAGCGCAAGCCCAGCAAGAGTCTCGCGCTACGCGGATCCCATGCGATGCCTTCGACGTTTATGCCGCCGTCGCTGTATTTCCTGTTCTCCATGCCGCGTAACTCGGCGACGTTCTCCGCAAGGAACTTCTTCAGACCGGAGATCGCCTGCGTATCCACCACCTGCTCCGACTTCGCGTCGAACCGGAAGCGGACAAGGCCCGTGAGGTCGCCGCCTTTCGACTTCGACTGCGAGCCGACAACGTAGAAGTGCGTTCCATCGTTCGTGATGCCTTCGAGGTCGATGACGTTTGCGCCTAATGTGACTCGCTTGATCGCTCCCGCCTGTTTCCGTCCTTCTCCGATCTGCATCCAGAAAATTTGGTTAGGACGCCCATCGTCAACGAAAAGCACTCCGTCTGTACCAGGAACATGCGCGACGCCTGACGCTTCAAATGTGCCGCCCTGGAAAGCGGTGATCGGCGAAACCCACCAGGCATTCGCCTTCGCTGAATGCCCAACCACCAGCGCCACCGCCACCAGCGCGATGGTAAATAGAAGAGTGATGTAATGTTCCTTAAGAATTCGCATCTTACTTGCCTGAAAGAAGCATAAAAGATTCACAAAGTTTGCGCACCTTTGTGCCTCTTTGTGGCGATCTCATGTAAAGTCTAACTACGGCCTCTCTGGGAAAAACTTTCTCGCGCAAAGGCGCACAGAAAAGCTCTTAGAAACGCGGTAGCACTTTGCGCCTTTGCGCGAGAATAAAGCCTGAGGCTTGCGGCCCCAGGCTTTATGCTTACCCAATTGTTCGTCATCAACTCAACCGATCCACAGCACCAGGATTTGTCTCGCCGTTCCATCGGCTATGGTCCAATTGATTGTTTGTCCATCTGAATCGAAACTGACGTGATCGGCGGCGGCGTTCACCGTCGGTGACGAGCTTTCGGTCATCAGTTTTATCAGCTTAGTGCGATCGAGATTGCGCCACGCACTGGTCGGACTGACGTTGTCCGTTTCTCCAATCCACAAGCTGGCCCGTTCACTCGTTCCAGTGGCCCAACCGAAGCTCACGCGAGCATGTGACTGAGCCGCGTCATTGTTAGCAGACACATCGTTGGCTGAAATCATGATCGACGCTTTCGGCGTGAAGCCTGCGCCGGTCAGTGACTGGTTGCCGGTTGATGTAGCCTGGTTGAATGAACTGACCTTGAACTGTGGTCCTCGCAACGCCAGATAGTAAAAGACGTCGGCCGCTCCTCCAGCAGTAGTGAAGTTCAACGTGAACCCGTCCGAGTCAAATGAAACGAAATCGGCTTCAGTGAACGTCGTCGTCGTGCTGAGGACGCGTTGTGTCGATTGCCGGCGCTTTGCGGTTTGTGTAGTAGCGCCGTGCAGTTGGCGCCATGCCACCATTCCGCGCGCACTCGAGCTACTCGCAAATCCAAACAGTCCATTGCCGTTTGTAGTTTGATCGAGAGGCGTCGTCGAGAACTTGCCCGCCCACACAATCAGAGCTGTCGGCTGAAAACCCAAGCCCGTATACGACTGGTTTCCTGTAGTGGTCTTTGCAGATGCCGAACCGGTTTTGACGTTAGTGATCGCATCTCCGCCGAGTGCCAGGTATTGCACCGACATCTGGCTGGAAGTTACCCAGTTGATCGTGAAACCATCCGAGTCCATCGAGACGAAATCGGCACGCGAACCACCGCCCGGTGTGTAGATGACGTATGAGCTTTGGTTCCACGCAGCGTGTGACGAAGGACTGAGATTGTGTTCCGAATAGTCACCCGCAACCCTGCGATCGGTGGAAGAGACGCCGGCGCCAAAACCGATAACTGATTCGGACATTGTTGCATCAGCCCCTGCCATGTTGTAACGGAACAGCACAACCTTTGGCTGGAATCCGACACCAGTCACCGACTGGTTTCCTGTGCTGCCGGAACCACTAAACGAACCCGCCTTCGTTAACAGCGTTGCGCCGCCGGTCCAGTTTCCGGTTATGGCGTTGATCGTCGCAGTCGCATAAGCATTACTGCTGGCGCCGATCTTGGTCGACAGCGTTGTGATATCAGCGCCGCGATCAGTGCCGTCAGATGCCTCGCGCGATTGTCCTGCACGATACAACCCGCTCGTCAACTTGAAGTCGAGATTTGCGACGTCGTTAAAACCGAACCCGGAGGCGCTCGTTTCGGAAAATGTTCCTGTCGGATAGCCGGTGGTGTTCTGGTTCTGAAACGTGTTGTTAACCGCGCTGTAGTTTCCGCTGCCATTGCACCAGTTGTTCAGTGCAGTGGTTCCTGTTCCGGTTGACAGATCCCCGAAGATACCTCCAAAGGAACTGTCGACGGCGAAAAGATTGTTCTCCAGTTTAAAGTTGATCCAGTCGCCGCTAGTGTGACCTGTGAATACGTTAAGGGTCGTCATATTTCTGGCGGAGTAGAACGTGTTGTGCTGAAACCACACATCCGTGCCGTGCGTCGTCGACGATACTCCATTGAACACGGCGAGTTTGATGGAATTCGTGGGGCTTCCCGATTGGAGTCCTGGCCCTGAGAATTGGTATGACGGCTCTACCAGATTGTGCCGGAGTATGACATCGTCCATGGGCACGCCTACGCCACCGGCAGTGAAGTCGTCAGGAGAGAGGTAATCCACAAACTGGTTAAAGCGTCGAAACCAGTTGTACTGGATCGTCGTGTTCTTGACGGTCGCAGTGGAGAGCGCTCCGTTTTCCGTACGAATCGTGAGCAGCAAGCCAGTGCCATCCTGGGCCATGGGCCATGACCCATCAAAAACATTGCCCTCGATCAGGTTTGCCGTACCCTGGAGAAACTTCAACTCGAAGTTGTTCTTATGACCGTTCCAGGGTGTGTAGAGAGTGGCTGAAACGCCGGTCTGGTTGGCGCTGAATGGAGTTTCGAGCGTCAGCGTGCTTGAGGTAGGTGCACCGGAGACCGTACGAGTCTCGCCCGCCTGTGGTCCCGATGTGAGCCGCAACACTTTTATGACTTCAGTGCCTTGACCATGGCCACTACACGTGACTGTGGTACCGCTCGACGTAAGCGAGCAACCGAGGTTGGTCGATCCTTGCACATCGTTGATGTCGAATGCCGACGGATTCCACGGGTTGTACTTCTGCGGCGCCTCAAGGTAGTTGCGCGTAAAAGTGAGGTCCCCGGCGATGATGCCTACAGTGGTACCGCCGCTCATAAACACTTCGCCGAGCGCCATGAGGTAGTTGTTGTCGATTGTCACTGGACCAGGGCCGCCGGCCAACAAAATCGCCTGGCACTCCTGCCCTGCGTTTCGGAATCCACTGATGTGATTATCGTGGACGTTG
>JAICGZ010000112.1 GCA_025922875.1 Pyrinomonadaceae bacterium | reverse complement strand
TGGCCTGTTCCAGCGCTCGCTCAACCAGGAGTAGAAGATGATTCGAATCGACTGGCTTCTGTAAGAAATCGTGAGCACCATCTTTCATCGCCTGCACCGCTTCGTCAATCGAACCGAAGGCGGTCATGACGATCACGGGCACGTCAGCATCCGCGGCACGAGCCGCACGCAGCACGTCCAAACCGGAGCCGTTTGGCATGCGCAGGTCAGTGAGTACGAGCCGGTGACGGGAAGTTGCGATCTCGTTGAGCGCCGCGCGGGCGTCAATCGCTTCCGTTACGCTGTATCCGGCATTTTCGAGAGTTAGTCGCAGTACGCGACGGAGACTGTCTTTATCTTCGACAAGAAGGAGATCGGCCATTAACCGGATTATACGGATTAATGACAGATTCGCGGTATAGGAACTTCGCTTCTCAGTCGTGTAACTTAAAGTTACAGAATCCCACTCCCTCGCCCACCCATAGATTGAAAACTTCAACAAATACTGCGTGATCATCGCCGGAACGGCTCTTGCGGATAGTGGACCAGGATTCGCCCGCCGGAGGTTACGTATAAATGATCCGCAACAGCAAAGCAGCCAGGCAACAGCAAGGGTTCACGATGATGCAGATGGTCATCACCATTTCGATCATCGCCATCGTATCCACGGTCGGAGTGCTCGGCATTAACACGGCACGCGCGGAATTCCGGCTTCAGAGTTCCGCGAGACTGTTTTCAACCTACGTCGAAAAGGCACGCGCCGACTCGATCCGCCGGCATGCTGCAACAGGCGCTGAGTCGTCCGTCGAAACTTTTGGTGCAGGCACGAGCAACTACGCGGTGACCATGGACTATGGTTCCGGTACCGTGGAAACGCGCAACTTTCAACTCGAATCCGGTACGGTTTTTATGACGGCCGCGCAAAAAGTGACATTCGACTGGCGCGGCAGGCTCTTAGTGCCATGCGATGTTACAAAGACCTGTGTATTCCAGGTACATAGTAATTATCTTAGCCGTAGTGTTCCGGTTGACGTCTCGGGTTCAGGCGACATCACAGTCGGTGAACAACATTTTCCCGATCAACGGATTCCCGCAGTCGAGATAAGTCAGGTAACGGGCGATGTCGATCCTGATCCATCACCGAGTTCAACTCCGGCTGTTGAAGAATCACCCAGTCCAGACGAAGTGGATGCCACACCCACACCCACACCCACACCAACAGCAACACCGACTCCTACACCTAATGGAAACGGCAACGGAGGTGATAATGGTAATGGTCCCGGAAATCCGAATGGGGAGCCATCACCAACACCACAGCCATCACCTGTCGACGGGAATCCGACTCCCACGCCTACGCCAGTTGTTCCGTGTGTCTCATCGATCAGTCCAAGCAGTCTCTCGTTAAGCCAGAGCAACACAAATAATCTTTCAGGAACGGCGACGCTTACGATATCGAGCGCAACCGGAGTCCGAATCATTAGCGCCGCTCAGGCAGGACAGGGAAACAGCTTAAACATCGGATTGTCACTGGTGAGAATTGATGGGAGTGGATCAAGCATCATCACCGTCTCAACCAAGAACGGTGCCGGCAATCGTGGTGTGTTTGTTGTTGAAGTTTCGACAAGCCCGGCTTGCGGTTCAACGCAGCAGCTCACGGTTACCGTAAGTAACTGAAGGTAGACTCATGCATCGTCAAAGCGTCCATTACAAACGCGGTTCAGCGCAAGACGGCTTCACCCTTCTGGAAGCCGCCTTCGCACTGGTAATGCTTATGGTCATCGGACTCGGCATGGCCTCGCTCTTTACCTATGCGATACAGGCAAACAGCCGGGCAGACGATCGTGAACTGGCAATGGCTATTGCGCAGAAACGCATGGAGTGGCTGCGGACCATACCGTTTACTACACAAACACGACACGTGGCTTTTTCATATCCGAACGGAGGGCTGGAAGTGACTCCCGTCGCGGGCGTCACGGAGACTGTCACTAATGCAGGACGTAGCTATGTGGTGAATACCATCATTCAGGATCTGAGCTTCGTTCCTGTCGGGAACCCCGACGCCGGGCAGCCAACGGTCAAGCGCATTCAAGTTTCGGTTACCCCAGCAGGCGCGGTCACTACATTCGAATCAGTCACCATTACCACCCAACGATCTACCCAGGTCACCGGTATTTATTAGATTCCAGACTCGCGAGGTTTTATGAGTTCGTTCAACCACAAGTCGCGCAGCAGCGGTTTCTCTCTACTCGAACTTGTTATCGCGATGGCAATCACCATGGCGCTGATGACTGCCGCCGCTACTCTGCTGGCGAATGCTCTGCGCGTGCGCAGTCGTGAGAATCAAAAGTCGGACGCCCTCGCCGATACGCAACGCGCTCTCAATATCATGTCGCGCGAGATAGCGAATTCAGGATTCAACCTGACCAACAACGGCATTGTGGCGGCGGATTCCGGACTAAACAAAATTCGCATTCGTTCGAATCTCAACAAGTACGAATACGATGATCCATCGGTGACTCAACAATCGCGAGACAACGTTATGACTAAAGGTGAAGACGTCATGTACTTCATCAATTTAGCCGACAATACGATGTACCTGGCTCGACATGATCGGTTTGGAAACGGTAGTTCCGTACTGGCCAACCGCATCGATAGCCTGAACATTCATTACTTCGATCAGAAGGTGACTTACACGGCTCCACCGGCAGGAACGGACATCACCAATGTGTCAGCGGCCGAAGTGCCGATGGCGAATGCCAAGTACATCGTAATTGCCATCTCGGTCACTCTGGACGCAGTTGGAACTCCCGGCCAATCGGGCTATCAACCGCCTTACTCAGTTTTACTGTGTTCCGACGTCACGCTGCGCAACACGGACCTTTGGAAGTACTAGCTTGCCTTCAGAAGAGAGGTTTCTCCGGACAAATGAGATCACAAAAGCCGATTCCGTTCTGCGACAGCCGCGCTGGGGAAAAAGGTGCGGCACTAATTACAGCGGTGCTTCTTTCTCTGCTGTTGCTGGCTGCCGGTGGAACATTGATTCTGACTGCGACAATGACTGGCCTGACAGCGCGAGACTCGACTGCTGAAATGCAAGCGTATTACGCGGCGGAAGCAGGCGTCGCCAGATCTCTGGAAGTCTTACGCGGAAATGTACAATCGAATCCTGCGGGCACACGCGCAACGTTTCATAACATAGTGTGTACACGTACTCTATGGACCCCCATTTCAGGCGCCATCATTAATGTTGCTGCCGACGGGTCGACGCGGTTTCAAGTCACGCAAATCCGTGATCCCGATAAGCTGGACAGTGAATTCGCCACGCTGTGCGCCAATGCTGCCTATAAGCCTGACCGGCTGAGAATTCGCGTTGCGGGTTTCGGGCCCAGGGACAGCCGGAAGAACATGGAGATCGTTGTTAATCGTTACACGCTCGAGTATACGGTCAACTCCACCCTCACAATGCCGAATGAGTCAGGAAACTCACTCACCTTCGCACCCGGAGGCAGTAATGTAACGTCGATTTCGGGCATGGACGCCACTACTGGTTCAACGACTACGCTCCCGGCAATCGGGGTCAGTAGCGCCGATTACAACACTACCAATAACGTGGCTGATGGTTGTCTGCCGAATGGAACCAACTGCGGCAGTGGTCCTAACGTAACACCAGGCGATCCTGTGGTCCTGAACAGCGGCAACACTCCTGGTTTCCTTCAGTCCGTCGCCAACGCAAGAAACTTCTTGTATGGCACTGAAGGAATGATGAATGCAGCCATAAACCAGGGAAGATACTTCGCCAGCGGAGCGGCCGCGATAGCTAGCACTGCCGGGCTTGGCGCCAGTAATCCGGATGGGGTCCTCACCTTTGTGGATGGAGATCTTGTGCTTGGACCAGGTAATCCGACGGGACAGGGAACCTTGATCGTCACCGGCAGACTTACTCTGGATGGCAACTTCAACTTCAACGGTGTGATCATGGTCCTCGGTGGGGGAGAGGTCAACCGGGGCGGCGGCGGTCACGGAAACATTTATGGCGCACTATTCGTCGCCAAGTTTAGTAGAACAGGCGCGGATACTGATCTGTTTCAGTCTCCTGTCTTCGATACCTCCGGTGGTGGTACATCGAATATCCAATATAGTTCGGGTGCGGTTGACATGGCGAAGTCCGTTGGTGGACACGCCATTAAAGGCGTCCGCGAATTTTAAACAGGACTTACAGGATTTTTCAGGATGAACATGTAAATCATGTCAATCATGGTAAATCGTGTAAATCCTGTCTCAGGTTCTAATCTCTGGAATCACACCGGCTTTGAATCTTTAAGTTAATTCGAACAAGGAGAATCGTCCGCTGCTGCGGTGCCGCACGCCGTTACGCAGTTGGACGGTAAAGCGTCCCGGTTATCTTCGGATGCCGGGGCGCATTTTATTTGTGGTCGGATTTGGAAGGAGGTTCGTATTCTTCGCCTGCGGCGACCGTGCTTTCCGTGTGAGACAGTTGCATGGTCAGCATTAGCGGTTTGTATTCGAATGGCTTCGGCCCGCCACGCGTGTTCTGGACCAGCATCACGAGGTAATCCTGGTTTTCCCGGAATCTCCAAACGCTGCCCCTCTGATTCATAATCACAAACAGCAACACCTCTCCGTTTGCGGCTTTCATCTGGCCGACTAACGAACTCGCGCCACCGTCTGTTCTCAACAGTGTGCCGGTCTTTGCGATGACACTGCCGCGCCACGCGAGACCTGTAAAACGATCCTCAAGAGTACCGGGATCGATACCCGCCACCGGCATGATGGACGCCGGCGACAGCGCGTGTTTCTGCAACTCCGCAAGCAGGGCTCGGTAGATCTTCATCATGGCTCGTGGCGAAATTCGATTAACTCCGAGTCCGCTTAACGAAGCAAGCTTCAGATCTTCGGGCGCTAGACTGAGATCGCTGGTTAGTTGTTGGCGTACGGACTCAGGTCCACCGAGCGCTTCTCCGATGCGCTCGGCCATGAAGTTGTTCGAGTAGCACAAAAGCACTTTGAGAATATCGACGAGCTTGCTCGACCTTTGCGTTAACAGGAGTTTCGCTGAGGGCGCGACTGGTGCAACCAGGACTTCACCCATCACCGCGACGCTTGGAACTGTCTCCAGACTGGCCCGATCGTTGAGCAACGTTCGTTCATAGTTCCATGCTCGCACAGCTTCCGCATATCGCAGCGTCGCATCGAGTGTGTCGTAAAGGCGATCTCCGGAGCGGCCTGCGGACGCGCTGAAATTCATCGTGAAGCCGGGCGCGACCACCAAATCTCCCGTTACCTGCTTAATTCCGAGCTTGTTCAACTCGCGCGCCAGCAACACGCCGTGTTCGTAGTGAAACGAAGGATCGCGTCCAGAGATGTAGAGATTGCCGTTTACTGACCCAGTGGTTTTGTCGAGCGTGCCATCCGTCCAGACGCCGGTTGCAAACCGGTGCTGTGGACCAAGAGTGCGCAATGCGACCAGCGCGGTGGCGAGCTTCAATGTAGAAGCGGGATTGAACTGTTCGTTCTCGGCTTGTGAGGAAACAACTTTGCCGTCGAGAGTTTCAATCAGCACTCCCTGTACGCCATAGAGTGGACGCGTCGTTTCCGCCGGTGATGCTTGCGGTGAAGCCTGTGGAGATGCTTGCGGGAAAGCTTCTGGCAGTTGGGCATAGCTCGTCGAGCTAAGCGCAATTAACGTTAGCACCAGCGCCAGCTCTTTTTTTAATAACCTACAAATCATAATGGGATTCGTGAGGAAAGCACTTTGATGCTCAGGCGTCAAACCAGGATGCCGGCCACCATCATACTAACTTCTGCGGTCCTTTGGGAAAAATGTTTAGAGTTCAACCGGCTTTGCCCGAAAAGTTCGGTATACCTACTCTTTCTCTGTGCAACCTCTGCGTTCTCTGTGTCTCTGTGTTGAATATTGCTAAGAAGACCAACCACACAAGACACAGAGAACGCAGAGGTTGCACAGAGAGCAAGCTAAAGCCTGAACTCTGAACAAAAGCTGGAGCTCCAAAGGAAATGACTTTCGTTGACAAGCCCCCGACCCGCTCATAGAATCGCGGTGTTGACAAACTACAGTGCAACGCAATCAAGAACCCGTCACAGTTGAAAAAGTGGTTGCCACTCACAGAGCACGACGCAAAGAAATTCGGAAGCGGCTCGGTGAGTTTGAAGAGGTTTGGCGGAGAGGATCCGACGCGCGGCTTTGGGAAGAACTGGCCTACTGTATTTTCACTGCCGGAGCTTCTGCTCGCATGGGATTAAATGCTGTTGCCGCCGTGCGACCGCTGTTGCTCGAGGGCGACTCCGATGCGATGACCGAGGCCTTAAAGAAAAATGGCGCGCATCGTTTTCCGGTGGCCCGGCCGCGTTACATTGTTAGTACCAGAAACTATTTTCATGCCGACTGCGGTATGGCGCTGCGCAAGCGCTTGCGCAGCTTCTCAGATCCATTTGAGCGCCGCGATTGGCTGGCCCAGGAAAAGCAAGTCAAAGGATTAGGTTACAAAGAAGCCAGCCATTTCCTGCGAAATATCGGCGTCAAAGGTCACGCGATACTTGATAAGCACGTGATGCGATGTTTGGCTGAGATCGGAGTGATCGATACAGCCAAGCCACCTTCGACACGAAGGAAGTATCTCGAAGTTGAGCAGCAACTGGTTCGGTTCGCTCGCGACATCCGCGTCGATTTCGACGAGCTCGATCTGGTGCTCTGGTCCATGAAGACAGGAGAAGTCTTGAAATAGGCTACAAGAAATACAAAAGCACGAAGGTGAGTCATGCAGTCTAATACAAAGAAGCATTTCTTCCGGACGGCGGCCGCCAGTATGGCCGCCTTCCTACTTTGTTTGACTTTCGCCGGTGCGACTCAAACTGCCGACGCCTCCAACAAGAAGGCTTATAACAAAGGCTATCGCGCGGTGCGCAAAGGCGACTTTGCGGAGGCTGAGAAGATCTTTCGAGACCTGCTCCACAAAGATGCTCAGGACATCGAGGCGCGGCTCGGTTTGAGTTTTACGCTCCTGAAACAGAGAGATCTTCAAGGCGCATACGATAATGCCGCGCGTGTGATCATGCTCGATCCACTGTCGGCACGTGCGCATGCGTTGCTCGGCTCAGCCATTCTCGGGGCAGGTGAGTTTCGTCTGTCAGTCGAGGAGTTTAAGACGGCGCTGTCTCTCAACGAGAATGAAGCGTTGGCCGTGGCTGGTCTGGCGATGGTCGATCTTTATGAGAATCGTTTGTCGCTCGCGGTGCCGCAACTGCGTAAAGCAGCAAATATTGATCCTGATGAGCCCGACTATATTTTCCACCTGGGCCAGGCGGCTGCCCGCAGCGAGAGATACAAAGAGGCTGCCGACGCGTATGAACGGTTCCTGATGATTTCGCCGAAGACTGATTTCGATCGACGTGCTCGCATTCTCGGACTGATCGACTTTCTCCGTTATCTCGGCCGGCAAGGATCGCTTTACGTGCCGTCTGGTGAACACCGCGCGTCAGTTCCTTTTGAAGCAACGGACAATCGTCCCGTTCTTCAGGTGCGCGTGAATGGAGAGAAGGAGCCGCTGCGCTTCGTGCTCGATACCGGATCCGGGATGTCGGTCATCTCCGATCAAACGGCCAAACGTCTCGGTATTAAGCCGGTTGCGAAAGGCGGCATGGCGCGGGCCGTCGGTGGCGGAGGGAAGTTTGAGATCGTCTATGGCTTTGTGAGCTCCGTCGAGATTGGAACAGTCAAGGTCCAGAATGTTCCGGTCTACATTCGAAAGTTTTTTGACAGCCATATTCCAGTCGACGGCTATCTTGGGTTGTCTGTGGTTTCGAAGTTTCTCACTGCGATCGACTACGGCACGAGACGCATGTCTCTCGTGCGGCAGCATCAGACCGATGAGCTGGAGCCATGGACCACGGTGCGGCGCCCGGAGGGAGTGCAAGGGCTCATTCCTGTTTCGCCTGACGATGGATCGGTTGAAGTTCCGCTGCGGACTACATCCAGTGGGTTCCTGAGCGGCGAAGTCGGTCTTGATGGCTTCGACAAGAACGTCAACTTTATTATTGATACGGCGGCGAGTATCACGGTAGTTTCTGAGAAGCTTTCGCAGGAAGAACAGCTTCTGGATCTTCTACGGCCTTCAAAGATGCGTGTGTTTGGTGCGGCCGGTGTTACGGAAGACGTGAAGCTTTTGCAGTTGCCGCGTTTGAGTCTTGGTTTGAGTAAACTCGAAAGGATCAATGCTGCGGTGCTTGATATGGAGCCGGTAAATGAGACCGCCGGGTTCACGCAGAGCGGGATACTCGGTGGAAACTTCCTGCGGCACTTTCGTATCTATTTTGATTTTGCAAGGGGGGCAATGCGTTTGGAACCGTTGAATTACAAGCCCAAGAGCGCGGAAACAATCAATCCGGAAGTGGTACAAACTCCATGAAGCAAGGTCTTTATTTGGAGACGTCCGTGATTGGCGCCTATCTCGACAATGGAGAGCCATTCCGGCGCGACTTGACGATCCGTTGGTGGGAGCACGAGATGCCCGACTATCGCACGGTGATCTCGCCGTTGGTAGCGTCTGAGCTGGGACGTTTGAAAGAGCCGCATCGCAGTTCGTACTTGAAGCTTATTCGCGATCTCGAGCAGGTCGATCTCACTGAAGAGGCGGCCATACTCGCGGAAGGTTATATCACGCGCGGCATTTTTCATCGCAAGTACATTGCCGACGCGCTGCACGTAGCGATTGCTTCGTTTCACAAGATCGATTATCTGGTGACGTGGAATTTCGGCCATCTGGCAAACGTGCGCCGGCAGGCACGAATTCGTTTGTTCAATACCGCGGCAGGTTTTTATGTTCCGATGATCGTGACTCCGGAGTTTTTAGTTTCGGAGGCAACGGAGCGAGTTAGTTGATTGCCAATCGGCAATCAGCAATTGGAAATGTCTTATGTATCGTCGCCCAAAATTTCTTGAAGTGCTGCATGCGATTCGCGAAGAGATGTCGCGTGAGGCTGACTACGATGTCGATCTGTTTGCCGAGATGGTAAGGTCCGGAACGCAACCGTTACATGGACCACAGCGCGTCATCCGCGGCTTCAGAACACGCGCCCCTCGTGCCGAGAATGGTAACGGCAAGCCCGCGAAGCATAGACAGCGCAAGCGCAGCGCGCAATAATACCGACAACTAAATTATGAACCCTACTTTTGAGACGATCGGTTTAGAGGTTGCAAGCGAGAAGGCCTTTAACTATCTAGCAGAGCGAGCAGGGGATCAGGGAGAGCCTACACGACTCAGCAGGCGCGGCGCCGTGTTGCACGGACGCTGTTGGAAACTCGGAGAAGGACTCGAGGTTTGGACCGTCCTTTATGAGTCAGGCAGTGGCGACGTCTTTTACGCTGACTGCCGTCCGGGATTTCGTGCTCGCTACACTCAAACGATTGCGCCGTGGGCACTGACCGAGTACGACGAAGAAGGTGAGGCTGTCATCCACGGTTTTCGCGAAGGCACCGATTGCGAAGTTCTCTTCGAGTTACAAAATCTCACCGAAGTTGGCCCAGCGGGCTTTGGAGCTCAGGAGTTACACATCGGTCTTTGTGGTCTTGCTTATCGCGCGCGCGTGCGGCGAGCAAAAACGAAGACGCGTTGGATGCCGCTCGAAAAAGCTGCCCCCGCGCGGGCGGCGCATGAGAACGACTGGAGTTTGTCGGGACGCATAATCGCTTTCAAACCTTTGAAAAACCCGATTTCGGGAGGCGACCTCTTCTGGATTCACGTCGATCTCGAGCGCATCAAGCTTGAAGTGCTTGTTAACCAGCGCGCCTTGCGCGGCGACTCGTTGGCCGTGGGCGCCACACTCGACGCCGAGGTTTGGCTCCAGGGACACGTACTCGATGAACACGCTCTGCGTTCACGTTACGAGGGCGTTGATTATGCTTACTCGCACGCGAGTTTCTGGAGTGGACTGAGGAGAAGAAACTGATGTTTATTGCCGATTGCCAATTGCCGGTTGCCGATTTTTACAAATCCAACAAATCGGCAACCGGTAATTGGCAATTGGCAATGTTATGAGACGCGTTTTAGTCGTTATCCTTCTAGCTGTCATAATCCTTCTCGCTGCCTACGCTTTCAATCGTTACTGGACCCACCGCTTCGACTCTTTAATCGCCCGGCAAGCAGCGATCTATCGCGTTGATCCGGATCTTGTTTGGAGCATCATCTACGAGGAAACTTACTTCAGTCCGTGGAAGACCGGCAGGGACGGCGAGATTGGTCTGATGCAGGTGACTCCCACTGTCGGCCGTGAGTGGGCCACTGAAACAGGCATAAAAGAACTCGAACGTCAGATGGCCAGCGATCCTGAAAGCGTACTCCGCGACCCGGAACGAAATATTCAGATCGGTTGCTGGTATCTCGAAAAGATTCACGAGCAGTTTCGCGACACGCCTGAAGCCGAAGTGCGAATGCTCGCCGCTTACAACGCTGGTCCAAGCCGGGCGGTAGAGTGGAGCCGATCGCAACAGCCCGGCGATACACAATCGGGCGCGGAGTTCATCAATCGCATCGACATTCCGTCCACGAAAGCCTACGTGATTTCGATCATGCAACGTTACCGTCAGCTTAAGAACGCAAGAACGTCAAGCGCTGTTCTCCACGAAACCTCTCCTGCCCAATGACGACCATCTACTCTGCGCGTTGGGTGCTTCCTGTTTCAGCGCCGCCGATTGAGAACGGTGCTGTCGCAGTCGAGGGCCAACACATCGTTGGGGTTGGGCAGCGCGCGGAGATCATGGAGAGGTTCCCTGAGTTTTGCGTTGTGCTTCTCGGTGAGGCAGTTATTTTTCCCGGACTGGTCAATACTCATACTCATTTTGAACTCACCGCGTTGCGCGGCTATCTCGAAAACGAGGAGCCGGATTTCTTTGCGTGGCTTAGGAAGCTGACGATCGCGCGACTCGAGCGCATGACACCCGACGATATTCTTGTTTCAGCGACGTGGGGTGCATGTGAAGCAGTGCGTGCCGGGATAACGTGCGTGGGCGATGCCAGCGACTCCGCGATGATGAGTATGCTTGCACTTCGCGATGTTGGATTGCGAGGAGTTGTTTACCAGGAGTCGTTTGGGCCGGACGCGCGTTTGGTTGCTGAAAACTTTGAGAAACTGAAGAACAAGGTGCATGAGCTTCGTGACGTCGAAAACGACCTCGTGCGCGCAGGTGTTTCCCCGCATTCGCCGTACACGGTTTGTGGTCCACAACTCGAATTGATCGCCGAGTTGGCCCATACCGAACGCTTGCCGTTGATGATGCACGCGGCTGAGTCGGAGGCTGAAGATCAGTTTTTGCGAGAAGGGTGCGGACCGTTTGCTGAGGGGTTGGCGCGCCGCTCGATTGAGTGGAAGTCAGCCGGCGTTTCGACGATTCAATATTTGAAACAGATCGGCATTCTCGACACTCGCCCATTGCTGGCACACTGCATACGAGTTGACGACGCTGATATCGAGAGTTTGCGCAGCACGGGTGCGAAGGTAGCGCACTGTCCGAAGTCAAATGCAAAGTTGGGCCACGGACGCGCGCCGTTTGCCAAGTTTCTCGAGGCGGGGATCGCGGTTGGGTTGGGGAGTGATTCAGTTGCGAGCAACAACACGTGCGACATTCTCGAGGAGGCGCGCTTTGCGACGCTGTTATCGCGCGCGGCCGGAGCGCGTATCACAGCCGAAGATGCGCTCAAAGTTGCGACGTTCGGAGGGGAATTGAAAGAAGGCGCACAGGCGGATCTCGCCGTAGTTTCTTTAGCCGGCGTGCATCAGGCTCCAAGCTACGATCCCGTTGCAACCCTGATCTTCGCATCATCCGGACGCGATGTGATCCTGACGGTCGTTGGAGGCCGTGAAGTTTTACGCGGTGGGCGTGTTGTAGGTGTTGATGAGGAACGCCTGCGGTCCCGAATGGACGAAATCTGCGAGAAGTTGTAGGCGCCGGAGTTTTTCTCCCGCAAAGGCGCAAAGAAAAAGTTAAATTCACTTTGCGCCTTTGCGGGAAACTCCTTCCTCAGATACACGCCGCAATCGCGTCGTCAAAAATCTCCAACGCAACGTCGACATTCTCCTTCGTCAGTATCAACGGCGGTGACCAACGTATCGTGTGTGTTCCTGCGCCGAGGATAATCAATCCACGTTCAAAACACGCCGACTCAATTCGATCCCGCAGTTCAGCAGTCGAAAATTCAACGCCGAGCATCAATCCGAAGCCACGCACGTCCTTGATGCAATCATGCTTCTGCTGAAGTTTTTCCAATCCTGCCTTCAGGTAGGCACCGACTTCCGCTGCATTCTTTATCAACCCACCTTCGAGCAATTCGATCGTCTTCAACGCCGCAGCGATACAAACCGGATTGCCGCCAAACGTGGACGCGTGCGCGCCGGGTTTCCAGTCCATGAGATCAGCACGCGCGACGCAAGCACCGATCGGTAAACCTGAACCAATACCCTTTGCAATACAAACGATGTCCGGGTGCACATCGTAATGCTCGCACGCGAACATCTTGCCCGTGCGACCCATTCCCGACTGCACTTCGTCGACAATCAAGAGGATGCCGTGCTCATCGCAAATACGCCGCAGTCCTTTGAGAAAATCTTTTGGCGCGGGCACGTAACCGCCTTCGCCCTGCACTGCTTCAACCACGATCGCGGCGACTTCTTCAGGCGGCGTCGTGGTTTTGAACAAACGCTCCTCGATCCAGTGGAGCGCGCCCTGGCTCGCTCCGCCATCTCCGCAGTCGGCCGCACTGAATGGATTGCGAAACTCGTTTGGGTAAGGTACGTGGACCACATCCAGCGCCTGGCGTTTAAAACCCTTTCGCTGAGCAGCCTTGGAAGAAGTCAGTGAAAGCGAACCCAGCGTTCGTCCATGGAAGCTGTTGAAGAAACCAATGAACTTCTCACGACCAGTCGCATGCATCGCGAGTTTCAACGCAGTCTCCACTGCTTCAGTGCCGCTGTTTGCGAAGTGCGTTCGCGTTGGCGACTTGACGGGCACGATTGCGTCGAGCTTCTCTGCGAGTTGCGGCATGTGACGGTAGTAGTAGTCAGTGCCGCACATGTGAATCAATTGTGCTGTTTGTTCCTGGATCGCTTTGACCACTTCCGGATGGCAGTGTCCGGTGGAACAGACCGCGACTCCGGCGTTGCAATCGAGAAAAACATTTCCGTCAACGTCTTCAACCCAAACTCCGTTGCCGCGTTCGGCGACAAGTTTAAATGATGGTCGAGGGTAAGCGGGGTTAACGAATTTTGCGTCCGCTTCAATTATCTTTTTGCCGTTGGGACCTGGCAGCGCCGTCTTGATCTCGGGGCGCTTTGCGGGTGCGATTACAGTGGTAGACATCTTTTACTCCCTATCAAAAAGCCAATAAGAACCGGTTCGAACGACCGGCGAGGTTAGAATTCGATTGTAAAAGACAGGAATAACTAGTCGGCGAAGAGGTTCGCTCGAGACTCAAGTGGACGATAGTGTAAAGGCTGCGGGTTGAACATTGGTTTGGATTCTATCATCGGGCCAATGCATGTAGCCAGTGGTTTCCCGCAAAGGCGCAAAGCTCACGCAAAGGCGCAAAGTAAGCAGATCCAGCTGATTTCCTTTGCATCCTTTGCGCCTTTGCGTGAAACGTTCGCGGCTTTGAACTTTCCGGTGAATTTTATTACAGTGTGCGGTTCGAATTCCTGCCTGCGGAGATAAGTATGAATAAGAGACGAAGCCTGTTTACCTTGTTGTTTGTGGCTGGCATCCTTGCAGCGGCCGCTATCGCACCCTTTTTAACTCCGAGTCGCGCGCAGCAGAGTGTCGCGCCCAGTACTTCGGCCAGCGCCAAGCGCTCAGCTTCCGATACCAAGCTCACCTATCCCGAAAGCAAGAAGGTCGAACAGGTCGACGATTACTTCGGCACCAAAGTAGCCGATCCATATCGCTGGCTCGAAGATGAAACCTCCGCGGAGGTGAAGGCCTGGATTGAAGACCAGAACCGTGTCACCTTTGCTTATCTCGACAAGATCCCTTATCGCGAAAAACTCAAAGCGCGTTTGACGCAGCTCTTCAACTATCCGCGCATCTCCGCGCCGTTTCGTCGTGGTGATACTTACTTCTTCACCAAGAACGACGGACTTCAGAACCAGAGCGTCTTCTACATTCAGAAAGGCGTGAACGGCGCGCCAGAAGTTTTTCTCGATCCAAACAAGTTTTCGCCTGACGGCACCTCCGTTTTGAGCACGTTCTCACTTTCGAAAGACGGCAAGTACGTCGCTTACGGCATCTCGCAGGGAGGCTCTGACTGGGTAACGCTCAGCGTCATGGAAGTTGACTCTCGCAAGAAGCTGGCCGATGAAGTCAAATGGATGAAAGCCTCCGGCGTTGCCTGGCAGGGCGACGGCTTCTACTACAGCCGCTATCCGGAACCGGAGAAGGGCAAGGAACTCAGCAGTAAGAACGAATTTCAAACCGTCTATTTCCACAAAGTCGGCACGCCGCAATCAGAAGACGTTCTGATTTACGAAGACAAAGCAAACCCGCAGCGTTTTCAAAACGTCGGCACAACCGAAGACGAGCGCTTCGCAATTCTCACAGTCTCCGAACGAGGCAAGGGCAAGAAAGGGAATTCACTCTTCTACAAAGATCTGTCGAAGAACGAAACGAAGTTCTCTCCCCTCATTGCGGAAATCGGCGATGACAGTTACGGGATCATCGACAACGTCGGCGATAAGTTCTTGATGCGCACCAACAGGAATGCCCCGAACGGCCGCGTCGTGCTCGTCGATCCAAAGAACCCCGACGAGAAAAACTGGAAAGACGTTTTGCCGGAAAGGGAAGAACCTCTTCAGGGTTCGGGAACCGCGGGCGGCAAACTCTTTGCCTCGTGGCGCAAAGATGTCGCGACACGCGCGTACGTCTTTAGTCTCGATGGCAAGCTCGAGAACGAGATCGAGTTGCCGGGTGTCGGAACTGCCGGCGGCTTTGGTGGTCTAAATGACGACAAGTATGTTTTCTACAGCTTCACGTCGTTCAACTTCCCGCCGACGATTTACAAGTACGACATCGCGACGAAGAAGTCGACGGTCTTCCGCACGGTAGACATCCCAGGCTTCAAACCGGAACAGTACGAAACCAGGCAGGTCTTTTACAACAGCAAAGACGGCACGCGCGTGCCGATGTTTCTGGTCTATAAGAAAGGCCTGAAGCTCGACGGAAACAATCCGACACTGCTTTACGGCTACGGTGGCTTTAACGTCGTGACGGCGCCGTCGTTCAGTTCCCTGCGTCTGGCTCTGCTCGAACAAGGTGTGGTCTATGCTTCCGCAAACCTGCGCGGTGGTGGTGAGTACGGTGAGAAGTGGCACGAAGCGGGCACGAAGTTGAAGAAGCAAAACGTCTTCGACGATTTCATTGCCGCGGCCGAATGGCTGATCGCGAACAAGTACACTTCATCGAGCAAGCTCGCTATTCAGGGTGGTTCAAACGGCGGATTGCTCGTGGGAGTCGCATCGAACCAGCGTCCGGAACTGTTTCGCGCAGTCATCGAACAGGCAGGCGTGATGGACATGCTGCGCTTCCAGAAGTTTACGATTGGTTGGAACTGGATCGCAGACTATGGTTCGAGTGAAGCGAATGAAGCTGAGTTCAGAGCGCTCTATGCTTACTCGCCGATTCACAACGTGAAGCCGGGCACGAAGTATCCGGCGACTCTGATCACCACGGCGGATCACGACGACCGCGTCGTTCCGGCGCACAATTACAAGTACGCGGCTGTGTTGCAGCAGGCGCAGGCTGGTCCAAACCCGGTTCTGATTCGCATCGATACGAAATCTGCTCACGGCGCCAGCAACACGACCAAGGCAATCGAGCAGACGAGAGATATCTATGCGTTCTTGTTTGAGAATTTAGGGGTGGACTACAAGTAAGAGGTCCCGATCTTAAAACATCACGCACTTCCCATTTCCCATCTGGTCCGTCATCTCCGCAGGGATGAGGACGGACCAGCCTTTACGCTTCCAAACTGATCCGTCGGCGTACTCGATCCTGTTAATCACGACCTTGCCGTCCCCGGATTTTTTGTCAGCGCTCACCACTTTAACGGGCGCAAACGGACTCACCAACTCAAACGTCTTGCTCTCCTTCGGTTTGGCCTTCATCGTGCAGATGTATTGTCTTAAGTCGTAGTCAGCAGTCTGGGCTGTCGGCTGGTATTCCCAAACCATGCTCTTGATCGTGTTTGGACCAATATTCTTTACCTCGAGGCGAATGACGTAATAGTCCTGCTGGCGCAGCGAGGATTGCGCGGCATTGCGTTCGGCCGTGATCATGTCGGCCCGGCGCTCCTCTCTGTCTCTTCTGTTTTTTATGTCCTGGGGTTCGTTTCGGCGCTCCGGGGGCTTTATCGACACCGGCTCGTTCATCGGTGGTCCGGGATCGTGCGCGCCCTGAATCAGATCGCTATTCTGCCGCTGCCTGGCCCACGAGAACTTGACCACTTGAAGATCCGATTCTTCACGATCGACAGTCGGCGTTTGTTGAACTGGTAACAGCACCATCAAGGTGGTAAGGATTAAGTGTTTCATTTGGTCCGAATATCTGCCTTTGGCGACTACCTGTCAAGACTTAAGCGCCTGCTGAGTGCGTTCAATTTCTGAATATAGGCATCCTGTCGACTAAAATCGCCTGATTGGATGCGCCTCCGTATTGAAAATCACTCTTTCGAAATCGAGCGTCTCGGGTGGTGCGAAGAGCAGGTAGAAGTATTTGAAAGTCTCCGCGAAGAGGAAGCTCTGCATCGTATCGTTCTTCTCCTTCGTCTCCACGTTCTTCAGTGCAGCGTACGCGTCGTCCGTGCGGCAGTGCTTCACAAAGTCTCTCCAAAGCTTCTCGCCCATCAGCATGTACTTGGAATCTTTCGTGTAGCGATAGAGATAGTAAGTTGACTCGACGATTTCAGGACGCAAGTGATATGCGGGCGAAGTGATCTTGCGCGCGCGATAATCAAACTCCTCAGGCTCGATGCCCGCATGGTTCCACATTCTGAACGATGAATCCTGCAAACGCTTCGCACGCTTCAAATCTCCTGACAGCGCGAGCACAGCAGGAAAGAACGCGTCGAGCGCGCCGTAGGTGGTCGCGCGCCGCGCGCCTGTGTTCATGTCGGCATGGCCGTACCACAGTTCCGAATCTCGTGGTTCGTCCGCGAGATACTTGTTGATGGCGACAATGCTTTCACTCCACATTCGTTTGCAGTCCGGATCGCCGAAAAGCAACGAACACTTCAAAAGGTATTCGTAATAGCTGTCGATAGCGCCGCTGATGTGACTGTCGGTGTTGGTCCACGCACCAGTCTCGACATTGATCCATTCACCGACGAGACCAATCTTCGATCGGCGGTTGTAAGTTTCAACCAGTGCGCGCTTCGCTTTGTCGTAAAAGATCGGCTTACCGGTGAGTTTGCTCAACGTGCCAAACTCGACGATCAGTGTTCCTGTTTCAGCGGGATTGCTGACCGGTTTACTAACTTTCCCGGTCTTGAGATTCACGTAGCGATAGGGCAGACCGGTTGGTGAATCGAACACCGGCAAGAGTCGATTGCCGAGATCCTCGGCGAGGGTCAACAGGCGCTTATCCCCCGTGAGTTGATAGTTGGTGAGCAACGCTCCGAGCAGCCTGATGGTGATCTCGAAATTTTGCACCTCGATGTCTTTATCGAACGAGAGATTGTCAAGGATGTACTGCTTTGTGGCCGCCGCTTCCTCATCCATGCCCATGAGGATCATGGTGTCGAGCGAGTCGACAGCAGTCATCAGCAGCGGTTGCGGATACCAGTCGTGATGCGTTTTCGAAAGCGGTTTCAGGTCGTCGTGGCCCCAGGCGTATTTCTTGTAGCCATTCCACGCGTGCAGAAACTCGGCTTTGACTTCAGCGGCGAGTTTCCTGTTCGGCGCCTGGGCGTGGATCGTAAGCGGCAGGAGCAGCAGTAGGAGCAGGATTCTCATTTGTGCTTTTTGTGCCTCTAGTAGTGGCTCAGTTTGAATTGTGGCCCCTCCAAGGAGGGGCACAATTCAAAACTGACCCACTACTTGTGCCTCTCAGAAAGTGGGATTATAGCTGTATTGAGCTTTTTAACTCATTCGATAAATCGAAATTAACTCTGTTTTTGTTCAGCCTCTCATGTACAAGCTTATAGTTTCGTGCTACTACTGGCCGACCGGACCGCGCGGCCTTCGTCTTCGGAGCTTACTGATAAAAGAACAGTTTGAGGAAACCCGAAGCTTGGAAAAACTTGCTTCATCAATTGAACGGCGCAGGATGCGCAGGCTCAGGGCCAAATGCGAGGTGGAGCTAGTCGCTAACCTGTCTTTTTTGGACGCTGACGTTGACGGCGCCGATTCGTCGCTCATCTTCCTTGGGCGGACACACGATCTGAGCGCCGGCGGAATGGCGATGGTCCTTCCTTCCACCCCCATCGACGAGCGGTTTTGCAGTGGGGCGAACCGGTTGAAGCTTTCTTTGTTTGTGCCGGAGGGCGTCATCGATATGGAGGTAAGCCCAGTCAGGTGTGAACGGCTCAATGGT